>JAFSMW010000060.1 GCA_017447745.1 Thermoguttaceae bacterium | reverse complement strand
TTTTTGACGTTCGTGTAAACGTATTCAAAGACCTCCAAAACAGTCAATTCGCCGTTTTGGTTCGCGTCGGCTTTTCCATCCAGAGCATCCGCAAAACAACGGGTAAACAAACCATTCCCATTGTCTTCGTAGCTCGACTCGCCGATTTTGCAGCTTTGCAGGAAGAACACGCCTTCCGGCAAATTCCCGTTTGCGGCGGAATTAATTCCACGGCTGATTTTGGGCAGACTGGAACTACGCTTTGGAATCATGTATTCCCGGCAAGCGTCTACAATAAACCACTTGGAAGACGCCTTGCAATTATGCAGTTCTTCCAATATGGCGTTAACATTAATGGAGGTTTTCTTTAAATCGTCTTCTGAGTCCGTTCGAGTGTCCTCAACGGCAAAATAAGAAACGTTGTCAATTACAAAACCATGACCGGCAAAAGCGATGAAAATCTGGGAGTTCTCGTCTGCCTATTTTAAGATTTCTTTAAAACCGGTTTCAACGGTTTTTTTGTCTGGGTACTTTCCAATGGAATTGCCCGTGATGTACATTCTAATATTCTCAGACTCAAACCCGAGTTGAAGCAGTTTTTCCTGAATTAACTGAATGTCCGCCACGGCGCATTCCAGCTGATTCAAGTCCAAATAATTATTAACGCCTACTAAAAGAGCGTATCATTTTCCAGTTTCTTTCGCTGCTTTGGAATTGGAATTGGAATTGTCGTTACCTCTGGCTTTAGAAGTCTCCTTGCTGCTTTCCTCGGGAACCTCTTCCACTTCTATCAGGTCGGCGTCTTCATTCTCGAGCGACTCAATGTACTCCTGATCCTCTTTCGAAAGTTTCTTAAGCGGATATTGGTAAAGCTTTCCGTTAGAAGAACGAATATAAATCGAAGTGGAATCTGTCGGATTGAATTTTTCAAACGTCCCGGTCATGACAACTCGTCCAGAGACAGATTTCCATTGTCGTTGAGCGTTTTCCTCAGCGAAAACCGAAAATGCGAACCCTGTAAACAGGATAAAAAGCAAGCATTGAAGACAAAAACTTTTCATAAAATTTGCTCCTGAACAACTCGCCGGCATCCAGACGAAACTCCGACTGTCAAACAGAATTCAAATCCGGGTTGCGATTACTCCATGTAAAAAAACGGTTCATCCGGTAACTCGCCGCCTGATGAAATAACGTAATGAAAAACATGGGATTCTTTTAATAATATATGGTAAACCAAAAAAGCAATCCATATTTGAAGGAATCCCATGATTGTTAATCATTATACACTCAACTCAAGGAACCTGCAAGCGCCAGAGGGACAACTAAATTCAAGAAAACGGAAAATTTGGGAGATATTCCGGTAAGTTGGTAAAAAATGGGCTTATCCGGTAACTGAGCGCCAGGCAGTTTTGAACGGACTGACTTGCACAAACGCCAGACGCCAACTTACCGGAAGAACCTCGATCTCAAGAATCACATAATTCCTGGATATATTATTAAGAAAAAAGCAGGGAATGGGAGGTTAAATCGCTTTTTGCTTCCCATACCCTGCTTTTCGCAGTACAGCAACTTCCAGATCAGCCAGCTCGTTTGAGCAACGTATTCTGCTGCGTTCGGAGCGATCGCTGGAAGTCCATTTTCTCAATCTGCCAGTTCTGAATGCGTTCCAGCAACTGGTTTTCCTTGAGTTTGAGCTGATTTTCTTTTTGTTCCAGGAGTTGACGTTTCTGAGCCAGCTGAATGCTCTGTTCGTCAATCGACTGTTCAATCGCTTCCTTTTTGAGCTGAAGGTTATGAATCTGTCGGGCGATATTGTCTCGATACGCCGTCAGTTCCGCCTTCTTCCTGTCGAGCTGTTCGCGAATCTTTTGGTACTGATAGGCGAACTTTTCCCGAATGGCGGCAATGGATCGCTTGAGGGCGTCCGGAGCGGCGGAGCGGGAAAGGCTAACCCACAATTCTTCGGTCGAAAGCCGGATTTCGAGCGTGTCCTGATTGAGTTTCATCAGGTTCTGTCGAGCCTGTTCGTAAGCCATTCGCTGCTGTTCCATCGCCTCAAATCGTTTCGACATCTGACGGCGAATATTGACCATTTCCTGGTTCTTTCGCGCCAAATCCTCTTCGCATTTTTGATGAAACGCCGCACATTCCTGTTCATGTCGAGCGTTTGTCTGAATCAGGTTTTGCTTGATGTTTTCCAGTTCCTGACGGGATTCTGCCAGCGATTGTTCATAGCTTTGGAGAATCTCTTCCCGACCGCGAAGTTCTTCCAGACGACGCTGGAGAGCGTCTTCCTGCTGAAGAACCTTCTGCTGGAACTGATTCTCTCGAACGGTCAAATCCGCCATGATTTTATCCGCTTTCTTTTGGGCTTCCTTGATGATGGATTCCGCTCGCTGGTTGACGTTCTGAATAATCGCGTTGACTCGTTTCTTGGCGTCTTTTTTCTGCTGCTGTTCGTATTCGCGAATCTGAGCCAGTTCCGCTTCGCGAACTCTTGCATTCGACTCTTCCAGTTCCTGAGTGCGCTGGCGAATGGAAATCGCAACTTCTTCATCTCGCGTTTTCAAGGCGCGGAGCATTTCGGAAATGCGATGTTCTTTCATTTCCAGCTCGTTCGTCCATGATTTAAGCATGGCGATTTTCGCAACATAATCGCTTTCCGACATGGGCGCGGATTCTTGTCCCGAGTTGTCAAGATCGCCGCCGCGGATCTCAATCTGGTTAAGCGATCTGTTAAGCAGCCCTTCTCTTTGAACCAGCTTCTGTTCACGTTCTGCCAAAATTTGTTCTTTACGTTCGCACTCCGCCAATCGTTCTCTGAGATTTGCTTCGTGTGATTCGATTCCCTCTCGCAAACGTGCGATTCGTTCTTTTTCCTGCTCCAATTCCTGAATAGAGGAAGCAATGGTCGCCTTCTGTTCGTTGAGAACCGCTTCGCGTTGGGCGAGATCTTTTTCCCGAGCGTCCAAATCGTCTATAAGGGACTGTGCTTTGTCCTGAGCTTCTTTAATCAGGCTATCCGCATGGTTGTTGACGTCCTGCAAAATGGAATTGACGCGTTTTTGAGTTTCCTCTTTTTGCTTTTCTTCCATTGTTCGGATTCTTGCCATTTCGCTTTCGCGCGTTTGGAGAACGCTTTGCTCAAACTCTTTTTGCTTCTTCTTTAAATCGGCATAACCTTTTTCCAGAGAAGCCGCTTTATCGTCCAACTCTTTTTTAATAGCCTTAAGTTCCAGGACTTTGGACGCATATTCCGAATGACGCTGGGCGAGCTTGTCATTTTCCTTGAACAGCTCCGTTTCGCGCTGCTGAAGCTCGCGAGTTCGAGTGGCGATGTTGTCAATCGTTTCTTTAACCTGCTGTTCATTTTCCTGAAGAGCAGCCAAACGTTTTGCATAGTCGCGTTCTCTTTGCAACTGCTCTTCGCGCTGCTTGTTGAGTTCGTTTTCTCGCTGCTCGACAATCGCCATTCGCTGAGACAGTCCCGCTTCAATTTCGAGCTTTTGATCGTTGAGGGCTTTCTCAATCGCTTCTTTCTGACGAATAATTTCCTTGTGCGATTTCGCCTCCATGCGCTTGCAGTCTTCTTCAGCGTCCAGACGCTTTTGAGTCAGTTCGTTATTGACCCGCTCTTTTTCCTTGGACAGCTCCTGATTGTTCGTTTCGCGTTGATGCTGCAACTCCAGCTCAAACGCCTGACGTTTCTTAGCCAATTCCCTCTCTAACGCCTTTTGCTGCTCGGCTTTTTCAGCTTCAAAAGCCTCCATCGCCAGTCTGAGCTTCTTTTCACGCTTATCCAATTCCGCCTGACGAACGTTGAGTTCTTCTTCTTTATTTGCCGCCAGCAATCGCGTTGTACGAGCGGCGTTGTCAAGCTCTGCAGAACGCGCGTTAAGTTGAGCCTCGCGCCTATCCATATCGTCTTGACGTTGCTGAACGTACTGCGCTATTCGACTGGCTTGATCTTGTATTTCCGCTCCCAGCTTCCAACTCGGATTGGACTCCGTTCTGCTATTTGAGGACAAAGACGCCGTCCCCGCTTTCTTGGCATTGGAAAGCGCATCAATATCATAATCGGAATCACTGCGAACTACGCCAAAGGATGTCATGGCTCTAACCTTTTATTATATGTATGTTAAAATTGCGTACCGATATAAAACTCCGCTATCGGTACAACTCCTACTATTGATACAATCGTCAAAGTTTAACACACCCTTTAAAAAAAGTTAGTTTTTTAGTCGCTATTATCGGGAGCCAAACATTTATGAATGAATATAATGACGAAATTATTTTCAATTTAATTAAAATAAGAAAAATAAGAAATTCCACTTTACGAATCTTCCCCCTCCTCGTTTCTAACTATTTCACCCTCTTATCCCCTCGCCCCAAACTATTCCCTACTCCCTATTCCCTATTCCCCAATTTGTGGTATAATAAAATCTAATAATATTAACGTTATCAATAAACCCTTTTTTCATTTCATAACCTTAAGGAGATATAATGAGCAGAGCGATTAAAAAGATTACAGCTCGCGAAATCATCGATTCCCGCGGCAATCCTACAGTTGAAGTTGACGTTGTTCTGGAAGACGGCACGCTGGGACGCGCCGCTGTTCCGTCTGGCGCCTCTACCGGCGTTAACGAAGCGTTGGAACTGCGCGACGGCGACAAGAGCCGTTACCTCGGCAAAGGCGTTTCCAAAGCCGTTGATAACGTCAACACAATCATTGCTCCCGCCTTGATTGGCAAATGCGCTTGCGATCAGCGCGGCATCGACCAGCTGATGATTGCCCTCGACGGCACCCCGACCAAATCCAAGCTCGGCGCCAACGCCATCCTCGGCGTTTCTCTTGCTGTCGCCAAAGCGGCTGCTGCGTCGTTCGGTCTTCCGCTGTACCGCTACATCGGCGGAACGAACACCTACACGCTGCCCGTCCCGATGATGAACATCATCAACGGCGGCGCGCACTCTGACGCCCCGATCGCGTTCCAGGAATTCATGATTCGTCCCGTTGGAGCGCCCACGTTCAAAGAAGGTCTCCGCATGGGAGCTGAAACGTTCCACAACCTGAAGAAGGTTCTCAAGGCTCGCGGTCTGTCGACGGCTGTCGGCGACGAAGGCGGTTTCGCCCCGGCTCTGGACTCCATCGAAGACGCTCTGAACTGCATCATCGAAGCCATCAAGTTGGCTGGATACGAACCCGGCAAAGACGTTACCATCGCCTTGGACTGCGCTGCCAGCGAATTCTACAAGGAAGGTCTTTACGACTACACCTGGAAAGAAGAAAATGGAGCTAAACGCACTTCCGCCGAACAGGTTGAATACCTCAAAGGCCTCGTTGAAAAGTACCCGATCGACTCCATCGAAGACGGTATGGCTGAAGACGACTGGGACGGCTGGGTAGCTCTGACCGCCGCCATCGGCAGCAAATGCCAGCTCGTTGGCGACGACCTGTTCGTTACCAACGTCAAGTATCTGGAAAAGGGCATTCAGCTCGGCGCCGCCAACTCCATTTTGATCAAGGTCAACCAGATTGGTTCGCTGTCCGAAACGCTCGACGCCATCGAAATGGCTCACCGCGCCGGATACACCTCCGTTACCTCGCACCGTTCGGGCGAAACCGAAGACGCGACCATCGCGGACATCGCCGTTGCCACCAACTCCGGACAGATCAAGACCGGTTCCATGAGCCGAACTGACCGTATCGCCAAGTACAACCAGCTTCTCCGCATTGAAGAACAGCTCGGAGATAAAGCGGTTTACGGCTGCAAATTCAAGGTTAAATAAGAATCATTTAACTTATAAATTCTGATACAACTTTTACTTACATCCAGTTGAGAAATCTTGACTGGATGTAAGGATTTTATTAGCTTATCTTTTCTTTTTTTAATAATGCACGATTATCAAGCAATGGATGAAGTTAGAGACGCTATTCACGGTTTTATACAATTTAATGATTGGGAACGTGAAATAATCAATCACCCAGCTTTTCAACGTCTCCGAAGAATACGTCAGTTAGGAATGTCTGATTTGGTTTATCCTGGTACAACTCATACAAGGTTTGAACATTCTTTAGGCGTAATGCATCTTGGGTCTAAAATATTTGATAACGTAATCTTACGTAGTGAATGCAATTTTAATAAAGATGATATTGAAAGGGATAGAATTATTGTTCGACTAGCTTGTTTACTCCATGACATTGGTCATAGTCCCTTTTCCCATGCAGGGGAAGAGTTTATGCCTAATAATAATGACACGTCTTTCACTCATGAAGATTATTCTGCAGGTATAATACGTTTTGTTTTAAATGATGTCATAGAAAATCATCCTTTGAATAAAAATTATAATATTAAAGCAGATGAAGTTGCAAGGTTGATTGTTGGACCTTCCGATAATAATACATGTCGATATTGGCATAATATTATTTCCAGTCAACTGGATGCCGACCGTTCTGATTATTTGTTGAGAGATTCTTATTATGCGGGTGTAAAATACGGAGTTTTTGATCTCGATAGAATTTTGGTTATGACAACGCTTTATGACAAAAACGATTCTCCTTCATTTGCAATTAAAGAAGATGGAATAAATGCGGCAGAGGCGTTAATTATTGCAAGATACATGATGTTTAAACAGGTTTATTTCCAAGAAACTCGTCGTATCTGCGATTTTCATGCAAATGAATATGTAAAAAAGTTACTCAACCAGTCTGATCTCAAAGGTGTTTTTCCTGAACCTACATCAAAAGAGAATCTTCAGGAATATCTAAAATGGGATGATTTTTACGTTTGGGGACAAATGACTCAAGACAGAAATGACCGCCATGTTAAAGCTCTTTTTGAAAGACGACACGATCGTTGTATATACTGCAGTACCGTTTTTGGAGAAAAACGATTTGAAGAAAACGAAAAAATTGAAAGATGGAAAGAAAAATTGAAGGAAAAAAATATTGAGTTATGGGTTGACAACGCAGATAGTAATTGGTATAAGAGAGACACGGAAGAAATTAAAATCCTAATGACGGATGGTAAATTGAAAAACCTGTCTCAGTTATCCCAATTTTTAATCAATTTGGAAAAAAGTCCAATTGTTCGTTTATACGTTCCAGTTGATAGCGTTAAACAAGCAAAGGAAATCATAAAGGATTAAAAAATGGATTCTAATTTTGAAATGTATCCATGGAATCGTTTAGCATTGATTGCCTATATCGTTAAGAAACATAAAAGTATGTTTCCAGAGGTTCAATTAGGAAAAACGTCAATTCAAAAACTGATTTATTTGTTCAAAGTACATTTTGACGTTCCTCTTGGTTATCGGTTCCGTTTTTATAATTTTGGACCGTATTCAAACAGTATTGCCCAAGATATTGAAACACTCGATAGCTTTGAGGTTATCAACGTAGAAGCTAGAACTGACGTTGGTTATGACCTTTCTATCAATAAAGATAGCGCTTTTTTCAAATTGGAACAAAAAGCTACTTCGTTTATCGAAATGAATAAAGATAAACTTGATGAGATTATTAAGCGCTTTGGTAAATCAAATGCAAAAACGTTGGAACTTTATGCAACGATTGTTTGGGTAGATAGAGAACTTGCGCGAAATCAAGTTGACAAGAGAATGATTGAGCAGGACATCGAAAAGAATGTCAAAAAACTTAAGCCCAAATATACAGATAATGAAATCTTTATAGGAATTGACTTTTTAAAAAAGCTCAATTACCTTCTGTTAAATCCATAAGTATTTATAATGGAAGAAACGCGCAAAAATGCGTTTCGTAAAGAACGCGGAGACTAGCAGACCCCGGCTGAATTGGCTCAAGGCGTCTGCCGTCTGACGCGAAAGTTTATCGACCCTGACGCGATTCTCGAACCGAATTGCGGTCAGGGCGCTTTTGTTCTTGCCGCCGCCAAAGCGTTTCCCAACGCCAAACGCATCTGGGCGGGCGACGTCAACGCTCAATACGTCCAAAACGTTAAGAGAATCAACGACAGCCGCGTTGTCGTTCAGAGGACGAACTTCTTTTCCGGTCGCTGGAAAGAGGTCTTGAATTCCCAGACCGGGTCGGTTTTGATTATCGGCAATCCGCCGTGGGTAACGAATTCAGAACTCGCCCGGTTGAACTCCGGCAACGTTCCCAAAAAGGAGAACGCTGAAAATCTTGCCGGCATTGACGCTCTGACGGGGAAAAGCAACTTTGACGTTTCCGAATGGATGATGGTTGAAGAGGTCAAGGCGTTACAGGGTCGCAGCGGCGTTTTAGCCATGCTCTGCAAGACGTCCGTCGCTAGAAAGGTTCTCCGGTTTGTCTGGAAAAACGCTCAGACGTACGCCTCTGCCAGCATCTACAAAATCGACGCCAAACGCTTTTTTGACGTTTCCGTCGAGGCGTGTTTGCTGTTGATTCGATTCCAGCCGAAAGCGAACGCGGCTCTCGCGCCTTGCCTGGTTTACGATTCCTTGGAAAGCGTTCAGCCCAGTCAAACTGTCGCGCTGAGAAACGGGACGCTGGTCAACGACGCGGCGTTTACAGACGCGTTCCCGGAACTGTTTCAGCCGGACGCATTACAACCGCTTTGGCGTTCCGGCGTCAAACACGACTGCTCAAAAGTTTTGGAATTGACCCGGATTGACGACAACGTTTATCTCAACAAGCTGGGAGAACAGACGACTCTGGAACCGCTGTGCGTCTATCCGCTGCTGAAAAGTTCAGACGTTGCCAACGGGCGCGTTGAGCCGATTCGCCGATTTCTGCTCGTTCCCCAAACGCGCGTCGGACAGAACGTTGAGCGTCTTCAAGACGACGCCCCGCTGACGTGGACGTATTTGCAGAATCATCTCGACTATTTTCAGAACCGGAAAAGCGCGGTCTATAACAAGCAGACGCCGTTTTCCATTTTTGGCGTTGGGGATTACGCCTTTACACCGTGGAAGGTCGCGATTTCCGGGCTGTATCGGACGCTTGCCTTTCAGGTTATCAAGCCGCAAGAAGACCGCCCCGTCGTCTTTGACGACACGTGTTACCTCCTGCCGTGTCAGACGAAACGTCAGGCAGCGTTGGTCAAACGGATTCTGGATTCCCCGTTAGCCGTCCAGGCGATTAACGCCTTGGTTTTCTGGGATTCCAAACGCCCAATTAAATGTGAAGCGTTAAATCGTCTCAATCTGCTGAAACTGGCGAAACGGCAGGGTCTGGAAAACGAATACCAATCGGCGTTTCGTCTGAAAGACAGTAACTAAGTGAAAGATAGCAACTAACCCCATTTTTAAAAGGAGACACTCATGAAAGGCTTTTGCATTTCGTTCCAGACGTTCGCTCTGCTGGCGATTGTATTTGTAAGCGCTCTGTTCACGACGACGAGTTTGCGTGGCGAAGACGCCAAGGAGGTTGTCGTTCCTCAAAAGACGCTTGACGCCATTCCTGAGTTTATCAAAAGCCGAAACATGGGAACGACGGGAATGGTTATTCTCGTTCACGGCAAAACCGTCTTTACGTACGGCGATGTAACAGAGGTTTCCTATATCGCGTCGTGCCGAAAGAGCGTTCTTTCCATGATGTACGGCGCATACGTGGAAAACGGGACGATCGACCTGTCGCAAACCGTCGGGGAGCTGGGAATTGACGACGTCGGCGGCTTGGAGCCGATCGAGAAAACCGCGACGGTTTTGGATTTGATTTCCGCCCGATCCGGGGTTTATCACGAGGCGTCCAACGCCGGAGGAATCCCGGAAGGGAAAGCGCCTCGGCGCGGCAAGACGAAGCCGGGAACCCGGTTTGTCTACAACAACTGGGATTTCAACGTCGCAGGAACGGTTTTTGAAATGAAGACCGGGAAAAACATTTACGACGCGTTCGAGGAATCGTTTGCCAAACCGCTGGAATTGAAGGACTGGAACCGATCCATTCACAAACGTTCCGGCGACGCTGGCAAGTCCGTTCATCTGGCGTACCATTTCAATTTCTCCACTCGGGACATGGCGACGCTCGGTCAACTGGCGCTTCAAAAAGGGAACTGGAACGACAAACAGATCGTTCCCGAAAAATGGATGGAAGAGTCAACTCAGGCTGTTACAAAGTTCGACGACTCGCGCCGCGGACTGGGCTACGGATACATGTGGTGGATTGAGCCGTTTGGTAAAAACGCCATCGGCGGAAAAGGCTCTTTCTCCGCCTGCGGCATGTATGGTCAGTACATAACCGTCATACCGGAACTGGACATGGTTGTCGCTCATAAATCGTCCGGCAACCAAAAACACCCCACCAAATCTTCAGACTACTGGGACTTGTTACAAAAGATTTGTTCTGAAACCGTCCGCTGACTTCTCCCCTACCCTTTCCAGAAGCCTGGGTACAGGAACACAAGCAGAATGTAAATTTCCAGACGTCCCAAGAGCATCAGGACAATAAACAGGATTTTTGCCGGGGCGTGAAATACGCCAAAATTTTCTGTAGCTCCGGTAATTCCAAACGACGGACCGATGCAGTTGTACGCCGTCGCAACAGCGGTAATGCTGTCGAACATTTGATCGTTGCGGTCCAACGTCTTTCCCGCCGAAGTGGCGCCTGTCCATGTCGACGCCGGTTCAATCGCCAGCAGCAGGATGCATGCCACAGCAAAAACCATGGCGTACAGAGCAAAGTACGTCAGAACGCTGCGACGCATTTCGTCGGAACCCTCAACGGGCTTTCCATGAAATTGGATAACGCGAACAACATTTGGACGAAAAACGCGTTCTATTTCCATCCACAAAGTTTTCCCAATAACAACCAGACGCATCAGCTTCAAACCGCATGTCGTACTGCCAACGCAACCCCCGGTAAAAAACAGAACAAACAGAATGCCTCGAGAGAAATCGTTCCAGTTGTCATAATTATCCAGCCCAAAACCGGTGGATGAAACCGTAGCCATCACCTGAAATCCGCAGTATCTGAAACACTCACACAGCGAGGCGAAACTCAGATCGTCTTTCTGTTCTGGCTGAGCGTTTTCCGCGACGGTCTGAGCGCTGCCGTTTAATCCTTCGGGAATGCGGTCGCCATGAAGCCAGCAGGAAACAGACACTAAAACCGTCGCAAGGACAACGATAAAAACAAACAGGCGAAACTCTGAATTATTGAGGAGTCTGAAAATGCCAAACTCGATTTTATACTGTTCTTTTCCGTCTGGGGCGATCATATCGATTCTTTTCTTTTCCCACGTCCCCGCATAATAAAGCAGTATAAAATTACATGACGAAATGAACATAAATACATATAACGTCGTTTCAATCCAGTAGCTGTTAAAACTGTATATTGAATTGTTTCGGGAACTGAATCCGCCAGTAGCGATGCAGGAAAAAGAATGACAAACCGCGTCGTAAAACGGCATGCCTTCAATCAGAAGCAACAGAATCAAAACGGCGTTGAGTCCTAAATAAACTCTCAGCAGCGCGCCAGCGGTTTTTTGCGCCTGAGCGTATGGGGATTCGTTAGACGTTTTTGGCATTTCCGTCATCATGAGCGATTTGCCAGCAGAACGTCCGCCCAGAATCGCGACAAACAAAACCATAATTCCCAAACCGCCTAAAAAGTGGAGTTCGCAGCGCCAAAACTGGATGGCTTTGGGAATGCACTCGGGATCTTCTACGTTGCTTAAAACGGAAGCGCCAAACCCAGTAACGCCGGAAAACGATTCAAAAAGACAATCTACAACGGACATGGGAATTGGTTCGCCAGATTTGTCTTTATCTCGGATTACGCCGGAGAAAATAAATGGAAGGGCGCTCAAAAGCCCTGCCAGAATCCAGCTCAGACCGACAACTGCAATGGACTCGCGTCGAAACATATGCCCCGACGTCGGTTCCGGTTCCTTTTCCGACGTTTCATACATGTCGTCGGGATTGTACGACTTCAGACCTTCATCGTCCTTTTTCGCCCGGGATTCAATCAAAACCGAGTTGCGTCCGAAAAATAACAGGATTCCTCCAATTGCCGCGCAAACCAGCATGGACCCCGTCAAGGCAAAAAGACTGCGAGTGTCAAAGGTTTTTGTCTGTCCCATAAATGGAAACGCCCAGAGAAGCGCTAAAACCATTGACGCTCCCAGCAGGAAGGACAGGTAACTCAAAAAACGACAGATTCGAGGAAAGGACATGGGGAATAAGGCAGTAGGCAGTTGGCAAGAGGCAGTAGTTTAGGGAGTAGGGAGTGGGGAGTAGGGAGTAGTTTTTAAAATCGCCGAAGGCGAATACTATTCCCCATTCCCTATTTCCTATTTCCTAACATTAAAAACTCAATAATCTGTTGTTCAGTAACGCCTGAAACCAACTCGCCGGAACCAATTCTATCCGGCAGGACAAAATTGATGTGTCCGTTGGCGGTCTTTTTGTCGTGAAGCATGATTTGAACGGTTTTCTCCGGGGTCAGTTTTTCTAACCAGGCAATATCCATACCCAGAGCTTCAAGCAGACGATTTTGACGATCAACCGTTTCTTCGTCAATGCGTCCAAGATACTGGGCGAATTGGGCGGCAGCAGCCATTCCAACGGCAACCGCTTCGCCATGGAGCTTGCCTTCAAAGCGTTCGAACGTTTCGATTGCGTGCCCAAAAGTGTGCCCGTAATTGAGCAGAGCGCGACGACCGGAGATTTCTTTTTCGTCTTGAGAAACGACGTCCGCTTTGATCAGACAGCATCTGTAGACGATTTCCGCCAGAACGTTGACGTCTCGCTGTAAAATGTAGTCGACGTTCGATTCCAGATACCGGAAAAAGGTCTCGTCCAGAATGACGCCGTACTTGACGACTTCCGCCATTCCCGCCAAAAACTGACGCTTGTCGAGAGTCCGGAGCGTATCGATGTCAATTACAACGCCCTGGGGCTGATAGAACGTCCCGACGACATTTTTGCCGTATGCCAAATCGATCGCGGTTTTTCCGCCGACGGAGCTGTCGACCTGAGCCAAAAGCGTGGTCGGGAACTGCCAGAATCGAACGCCTCGCATGTACGTTGACGCGGCAAAGCCTGTCAAATCGCCCACGACGCCCCCGCCGACGGCGCAGAATAACGTCTTCCGATCGCAGCCGCCTTCCAGCGCCCTGCTCCAAATCTGCTCCGCCAAGTCAAGGCATTTGCTGTCCTCCCCGGCGGGAATGACAGCCAGTTCCGTTTCCCACTCCTGAGCGATTCTCTCCGCCAGCGCGTCTCCGTAGAGAGGTTCGACGTTGTCGTCGGTTACAACAAAAACCTGAGACGGCGCTCCGCTTTGACGAATGTACTCTACAGCGTTTGACAGCAAACCCGTCCCGATAAAAATCGGATACGAACGCTCACCCAGATCAACAGTCAGAGTTTTAAGTTCTTGCATAATATTAATATTATACACAGAAAAAGGGAATAGGGAATAGGGAGTAGGGAATAGTAATTCGACTAGGTGCGAATTTAAAAACTATTCCCTATTCCCCACTTCCTACTCCCTACTAATCCCGTCCTACGCCCAGATTCTTCTCGATCTCCCGGCTTTTGCTCGACAGTCCGGAATAATCGCTGTCCGCGTCGCTCTGCCGCATCTTGGAGAACGTTCCCTCTTCCGATTTCTTTTTAGAATCGTCTCCTGCCGTGTTTGAAGATATGGATTTGCATCCAGTAAATAAAGACGCAGTAAATGCAAAAACGGCGGCAAAAGCAGTTCGACGATTCATAATAATCAGTAATTGGCAAAGCGCTATGAACAATTAACGCAATGCCTCAATCGGGGTGGGGTTGGTAATCGCATATCGATGCGATCTCATTGATTTTTGTCTATATATAGCAAAATAATTCCCAAAACGCAAGATCAGTTTTAGCCTTCAGACGTTTTCAGCGTCCTATCCCCTACATTCCATACAATCAATTCACCGTTTGGAATCTGTATCGATTATGACAATTATTCATACAAGAAATACTGTGAATAATCCCGATAACTTCCGATTCTTTATGTAGACTAGTATTATGCTATTAACCGCTAACTATTAGCTGTTGAATCTGAATAGCTGATAGTCAGATAGAGGATTAGAATGCACGTTCATTACAGAACTAATTATTCAACGACATCACAACAACTGTCGTCGTACGCCAGAATATTTTTAAATAGAACAGTAAGAATTATTATTGTTCTGTTGAGCGTTGCATTATTAGCGGTTCCTCAGACTGGCATAGCGCAATCGCTCATAGAGAATCGAGAACAGTTTACATATCAAGGAGTTAACGCAAAATCCTCGTCAACTCCTCAGTCCTCGCTCTATACTCCTAATTATCCGGCGATTCCGCAACCGGAGCCGTCGGAAATAGAACGTCTTATCCTAAAAGGAAATGCGTTAGAAACGCCCTCTAATAACAGCGCTATTGACTGGAACGAAGCGCTCAATTTTTGGGAAAACGCTCTGCGGGATTACCCGACTGAATCGACGCTTTTGCGACGCTATTATCGAGCCAGAATTCAGTACGACATCAATTATCGTTTGGCGGATTGGCGTTATGTTGATCTGGTCAACAGCATGTCAGTCGATCAGGGAAGACAAACGCTTTCAGATATTCTCTATAAGATCGAGTTTAGCTATGTTGATAACGCCAACTGGAAAATTATTTCTCATAACGGACTGGTTGGAATATCCCAGGCGTTAAGAAACCCGGCGTTTCGACGTCAGTACCTGTCCAAATATACTCTGGAAAGCGTCTCGCGTATGGAGATGAACTGGATTCAATACGCCCAATCCATTCCTGTCAACAGCGCCAGCGACGCCTACACGCAGGCAATAAACGTAGCTGCAGTGATTAAACGCGACTGTCAAATTAACGAAGCGGTAATCATTATGGAATATCTTTGCGGCATTCTTAACGTTCTTGACCAGTACACCTGTCTTCTCACGCCAACACAGTTTCTCGACATGACTAACCAAATCAACGGGGAATTTGTCGGGATTGGGGTAGAGCTGAAAACCATCAAGGGCGAGCTGAGAATAATTCGCCCGATAACCGGCTCTCCAGCGCAGAAAGCAGGACTTCTTCCCGGCGACGCCATTATAGCCGTCAACGGTCAGCGAACGGCGGACTCTACCCCGGAAAAGATTTCCAACCGACTTCAGGGCGAATCCGGGTCTACGGTTTACCTGGAAATTGCCCGTCGCAACAGCCCCAATCAGACGGTTGCCATCGTTCGCCAGCCGGTGAAATCGCCGTGCGTCGAAAACGTTAAAATCATTGACGAAGTCAACCGCGTTGGGTATATGAAAATCAACCATTTCCAAAAAACGACAGCCGATGAACTGGACGCTGCAATGCTCTATTTGAACAATCTCAATATGAGAAGTCTGATTATCGACCTGCGCGGCAATCCCGGAGGGCTGCTGACGGCAGCGGTGGACGCGTCCAACCGGTTTATCAGCTCTGGTACGATCGTTTCCACCAAAGGAAAGAACCCGCAAGAAAACCAAAATTTCTATGCAACAAGGGAAAGGACGTCGTCGATTCCCTTGGTTGTTCTAATCGATAAAAACAGCGCGTCCGCGTCAGAGATTTTTGCCGGAGCAATGAGAGATCACCGCCGCGCCGCCATCGTCGGAACTCAGAGCTACGGAAAAGGCTCCGTTCAGGGAATTTTCCCGTTGCAAAACAGCTCGCTGGGATTGCGTATGACAACCGCCAAGTTCTATTCCCCGCTGGGAAAACCGTTTGTCCGAATCGGCGTCAGCCCGGATATTGAAGTCCGAAAAACCGCCTTGTTAAACGAGGACGAAGATCCCTACGAAATCATTTCTGAACAGGACGACGCCGTATTACAGGCGGGAATCAACGCCGCTCAACAACGATCTGTCAGTTACGAGTAACAAGCAGCAAGAAAACGTTTTGTTACTGCCAATAATACGCTAACTAAGTAATTTTTCTTTAGCGCATAGTTTCTTGACATCGGTTTGTTCTTATTGTACCATAATCGTCAGTTAGAAATTTTTATCTATTGCAAATCATCATTTTTTATTATTTTCAATTAATTACTCAATTTAACCTGATTATAAATATCAACATTTTAAGTTTTTCACATTTTTTTTCTAAAAACTTATTTCATTCGCTTGACAAAACAGTATTGGCAATTATAATGTTATCCGTTTAATGTACGAAACAAAAACTGCAATATTTCTTCCTAATCAAACAATAACCCACAGCCTGCCTTTATAAGGGTTATTTACAGATTTAAAAATATCATCATTGCAGACCTTCGTGCATCAAAACGTTCTGCGTCTCCCTTGTTTTGCCAAAAAGTTGACGTCAGAACGTTTTATCGGGCAATGACTCTATTAAAATTGCACTTGGAAGAATTCCTGCAATTTAGAAAAGCGGAGGTTGTATATGTTTATACGCTCAAAATATTTGTTACCATTGATAAAATATACGTTATGCGTTTTGATTCTTGCCTGCCTTGCAATTATTCAAGGTGTTGCGGAAGAATTAAGCGGCGACACGACAAAAACCAATCTTGCCGGGAATGAAAATATAGACATAAAAACGTATAC
Organism: Thermoguttaceae bacterium; assembly: GCA_017447745.1. Taxonomy (GTDB): domain Bacteria; phylum Planctomycetota; class Planctomycetia; order Pirellulales; family Thermoguttaceae; genus RUG11551. Next base: position 4,104 of record JAFSMW010000060.1, on the reverse strand, counting down.
GTTGACGCTTGATAATACTGACAATTCTGTTTATTCTGGAATTCTCTCCGGGACGGGTCAAATTATCAAAACAGGATCTGAGCAATTAACTCTTTCGCCAGAAAGCGGGTATGTCGATTTAACAGGACCGGTAACCGTACAAGAGGGAACGTTGAATTTGGCGACCACGAATATTTTTTCTGGTTTTATTAATCCAGATCATCTCTATTCTTCTCCCAATGCCGCTATTACCAATAACGGAACTGTTATCATCAACGCCAATCAAGTTCTTCCAAATCTGGAAGGCAATGGAAATATTCAAATCAATGGTAATAATACATTAACGCTTGCTAATACAAAAAATTCTGAGTATTCCGGGAATATTGTCGGATCAGGTCAAATTATTATTACTAAACCAAAGTGGGATTCAACCGCTCAATTAAAACTTTCGAAAGAAGGCGGGTATGCCAATTTTACGGGTTCGGTAACCATCCAGGCATCAGGGTCAACAACGGAGGATTCGCATGCCGAGGGAGTATTATTAACCGCTGCGAATATATTTTATAACGCTTCCAGCATTACCAACGACGGGACGCTTATTGTCAGCGCCAATCAAGTTCTTCCGAATCTGAAGGGAAGTGGAAATATCCAAATCAATAGCGACGTTCAAACATTGACGTTTAATAATACAGACGATACCGATTACACTGGAAGTATTGCTGGAACAAGCAATATTATCAAAACAGGCGATGGGGAATTAACTCTTTCACACGATAATGGATTCCCCTCTTTTACTGGTTCTATAACCGTAGAAGAGGGAACGTTAATTTTGGAAGCCTGGAATATGTTTCGTATTTCTCCTCCCACTGTAACGAATAACGCGAAAATTATTGTCGGCGGGAACGAGCAGGTATTTAAGAATCTGAGTGGAAGCGGAGATATTGAAATCGAGGCTAACACAGATATTATTTCCATCTATGAAGACGATTACGAAATTTCAGGAAAAATCATTGGCAACTCCACTACTAGCGAATTTGAAAAAAAGGTTCAGGTACTTTGACGCTTTCTGGAGCCAATGAGTTCTCTGGATATATAAAGATTGATCAGGGTAAAATTATCTTTAAGGGAGACGCCATTGGCTGCAATGAAAAAGTTGAAGGAAATGTGGTTCCCGGAACAAATCGTGAGGTGGGAGACGTTGAATTTTATACCGAAGGAACAAAATTTATATGCATTCCAAACGATTCAAAACATATTTTGGTCAAATCTATTGAAAAAACAGGAGACAGCAATAGTATTTTACGGATTTACGAGGGAGCCACGGGATGCGTAAGAGCTGAAAGTTTTGTTATTTCATCAGGTCGCCTTGATTATGGAGGTTATTTTCAAAGCATCCCTCCAGAGGGACAGGATTTGGGTATTTTCGACGTTAAAGGGGGAACTACTTTTTCACCGGGGGTTACCATTGACGAACATGGCGAACTTGTCGATACCATTGGCAGAATAACTATCTCCAACGAAGCAAGATTGGCAATCGAGGAAAGCGCTCTTGCTCTTTTTGAGTTTGACGCTTATAATGAAGAAGGTTTGAAGTTTGACAACGTCGTTTTTCAACATGAGAATAGTACTTTTGTAGCAGCCGACTCGACTATTGATCTTGCGTTTTTGTCTGACGATGTCTGGAAATGGGCACAAGAAGGCGCTGAATACTGGATTGTTAACGATCATGGCTATAAAGATAAAGAGGGCAACCCTATACCTGAAGGCGTATCAGTAGATTTCAACAATTTATTGCGTGATACGTATAAAGACTATTTTTCTTTAGTAGGAAGATACAACGGTCTTTATCTCGTTGGTAAAGGAGCGCCTGAGCCGCCAGTTCCGCCAGCTCTTTTAGTTCCAGAACCGTCCTCATGGATGCTGATGCTAGGAACGTTGACGTTTATACTGTTCCTTAAAAAGAAACGGGACTGATTACAATTCCCGTCAACCTGCATTACGTTGCTAAATAAAAAAGGCGTCTAAAAAGACGCCTTTTTGTCTCTTCCCTCCGTTGGGTTATCCCCCAAGGCTACAATTATTGAACAGCTAAAGCAATTCCAGGGGGAAGCGCTTCGCGCTGCTGTCCCCGTGAGTTAAAATCCCAATAGGTATTAAATTAAGAGGAGATAATTATTGGTTCATCCGACAATTTGGTACTTGGGAGCTATAAAAAGGTTAATTTTGGGTCTGTTTATGTCCCACACGGAAAACACGGATGAGTCGGATTCGCACCGATTGTTTAACTTTTGTTCTGAAGTCTTCTTATTATTCAAAGGTTTATTATGCAGAGAGTAATATTAAAAATAATGAACTTAAATCAACCAATCGGTGAAAATCCATTTAATCCGTTAAATCCGTGAATGGGCTGACCTGCATAAATGCTAAGTACCAACTTACCGGATGAACCAAAAATTTCGTATTTACCTACTTGACTTTAACGCAGAAACTCCCTGTCCCTCTTCGCTCGTCTGAAAAAAATCCCCCAATCCCCCCTAACCCTCTTGCAATCTGTTTTTGATTATGTTAAAAACAAAGTAGAGTCAAAACAGTAATGAATGAACGCTCTGAGACTGAGGGCGATGCTTTCTAATTACAAGACGTGTTCCAGCAAGCGCGCTGTTCATTCATTTTTTATTCCCCCCCACTCGTTAGATGAAGGAGTTTGCAATGAAACCAACCCGTCGAGATTTTCTCAGGACGTCGTCCATACTATCGGCTTCCGCCGCGGCTATGACTTTGAGTACAGCTCAGCTGGCGCACGGAGCAGGAACCGATGAAACCATCAAAGCTGTAGTCGTCGGGTGCGGCGGTCGAGGCCGCGGCGCTGTCGCCAACTTTTTGACTGCGCCTAATACTCAGCTTATCGCCTGCGCGGACATGCATGAAGAGAACGCCAGACAGGCGGGCGCCGGCTGGAAATTATCGGAAGACGCCATGTTCTGGGGTTTCGACGGGTTTATCAAGGCGCTGGACTACGGGTATCAAAACGGCGCGCGATACGCCATTCTTGCTACGCCTCCCGGATTCCGTCCGATTCACTACAAGTACGCGATTGAAAAAGGGTACAACGTCTTTATGGAAAAGCCCTGCTGCGTTGACGCGCCCGGGTACAGAATGCTCATGGAAGTCAACAAGATTGCTGACGAAAAAGGACTGGCTGTCGGCGTTGGGCTTCAGAGACATCACGACGGCAAATACGAACAGGGGTTCAAGGAAATCTGCGTTGACGAAAAGTACGGCGAACTGATCTACGCTATTGTTTGCTGGAACAGCGGCGGCGCCCGGGTTCGCAATCGCGTTGAAAACGAGTCGGAAATGGCGTATCAGGTCAGAAACTGGTATTACTTCAACTGGCTCTGCGGCGACCACATTTGCGAACAGCACGTTCACAACCTGGATATCGGCAACTGGTTCCTCGGCAAAGGCGATCCGATGTTCCACCCGGTTTCCGCCAACTCCATCGCCGGTCGCGAGGTTCGCAAGAACAGCGTCGACTACGGGCAAATCTACGACCATCACCGCGTTGAATTCATCTACGCCGACGGCAGAAAGATGTTCTCGCAATGCCGACACGTTCAGGGGGCGTGGGGCGCGGTCTACGAAAACGTTCGCGGAACCAAAGGCGGCGGAGACGTTACCGCTCGCGGCGACCGCAAAGGCAACCCGTTCGACAACGAGCATCAGGATCTGTGCAAGGCGATTCGCGAAGGCAAGCCGTATAACGAAGGCTGGTACGCCGCTCATTCCTGCATGACCGCGATCATGGGACGCATGGCGTCCTATTCCGGACAGGTGGTTAGATGGGACGACGCCGTCAACAAAGGTCCGGCGTTGATGATCTACGAGAATCACGAAAAATTGACGCTGGATTCTCCCGCCCCGGTTCAGCCGAAATTCGACTACAACAACCCGGAAGAGAAAGAGAAGTTCCTGCAACAGGCAATCGAAGAACTGCGTAACGGAAAATACGAACTCTACAACATTGCCATTCCCGGCGTAACGAGTCCGTTTGCCGACAACAACTTCAATAAGCCTCAGTAGACTTGAGGGACTATTTATGTCGAATTATAGTTGAGATATATA
>JAFSMW010000059.1 GCA_017447745.1 Thermoguttaceae bacterium | reverse complement strand
GTCGTTGGTAAAGACAAACGTATGTTCGTAGTTTGGGTTTGCCAGCTGATTCCCGTTGGCGTCTACGCCCGCCCGGGTGTTGGTCGGGCACAAATAGCATTTGGGATCGTATTCCGGACGCGTATCCGGCGCCGGCGTTTCGTTTTTCCCCTGCCAGGGACGCAGAGCGCGGTGCGGAGAAACTAACAGCCAGTCGCCTGTCAGAGCGTTGTATCGACGATGCGGGTGAGTAAGGAAATAATCTTGCATGTTTTTAGTGTATGGGGATAATTTGAGTTAGGAGTTAGGAGTGAGGAGTGAGGAGTTGACGCGAAGCGCCTCAATAATAACTCTAAACTTCTCACGTAAGCTTGTTTCCTATAAATGTTACGCTATACTTAATATTCTGACAAATCTTCACGGATTGTCAAGGACGGGCGCCTCGCCGATTATTCGTGCCGCAGCGCTTCGATCGGATCCATCATGGCGGCGCGTCTGGCGGGATAAAGCCCAAAAATAACGCCGATTCCAACAGCAATAAAAAACGCGACGGGAATGCTCCATGGTACGATAATCGGCGTCATATTGACCACCTCGGGCGGCAGCGACGCCATAACTTTGGGAAACGACGTTTTCATGAGGTACTTTCCGAATTCGATAATCGGACCGCACGTAAACCCGACCAGAATCCCGACGATTCCGCCGACTGACGACAGCGCAACCGTCTCGACCAGGAACTGCCGGGTGATGTCGCTTCGCTTGGCGCCCAGAGCGCGGCGAATGCCGATTTCACGCGTTCGTTCCGTAACGGTTGCCAGCATGATGTTCATAATCCCGATGCCGCCGACAACCAGAGAAATCGCGGCGATCATGCCCATAAAGAGAATGAACATCAATCGCGTCGTTCGCGCCTGTTCCAGCAGTTCAAGTGGAACCGTGATAGCGTAGTCGTTATCTGGCCGCCGGGCGGAAAGAATCGTTTCAACCGCTTTGGCTGTTGCTTCAACTTCGTTGACCGAACCAACCTGAAGCGTAATCTGACTTAATTCAATTTCCGTTCTTTCTTGAGACGAACCTTGGGGGATGACTGTCAGGTCGCCCATACGTTCCCAAAGAGTTTTAATTGGAATGTAAATATCCGTATTGAACTCTTGGGCGTCTAACGACCCGCCGATAGCGGCTGTTGCCTGACGCGGTTCCAAAACGCCGATAACCTGATAAAACGAGTTTTCCACTTTGACGTTTTTCCCGATCGGATTTGAAAACCGAAACAGACGTTCCGCCGTCTCGTTTGCCAAAACGCAGTAATTCTTTTTTGTTTCACAATCCGTCGTGGTCAGAAACCGCCCTCGCGCCATTTTGAGCTTGTTGATTTCAGAATAATCCGGCGTACAGCCGACAAGCCGCCCCTCCATTTCCTGATTGCCAGCAGTGAACTTGCGCCGCATTTCACGAATCGGAACGCTTTTGACAATCGACGGAATAGACTGTGACAAGACATTGTAGTCCGCTCGCTGAATTCCGTATGTCAGAATATGGCTCTGGTTCTTTTCGGAGTCCGCCGACGGCTTGACGGTGCGAACAATGATGTTCGTTGCGCCGAGGTTTTCAATCTGTTCCTGCGCTTTTTGGCTGATGCCCTCGCCGATAGCGAGAAGCCAGATTACGCTCGAAACGCCGATAAAAATACCCAACACAGTCAATAGCGACCGAAGCGGGTGCAGCAACAGGCTTTTAACGCCCAGCTGCCATGTGCGAAACCAAATGTACATATCAGTTAATTAGTAATTAGTGATTAGTAATTAGTAATTGGCGCAAGCGCCTCAATAACTGCTAATTTACAATTATATTTATTTTACTCTATTAATTGCAAGAATCAAGCATTTGAAAGAAAAAAATATTGGATTGAGAGCTAAAATAAAGAGAATAATCTGTTTAAAGAAGATGTTCAAAGTAGTAAGAGTATAACGTTGGACAATGGAGAATAAAATTCTATCTCCATTGTCCAAGATTGACTATTACAGCGTAATTCCGGTTTGCGGGTCAATAGCAACGCCGTGCGACGTTTTAACCAGCTGATCGATGAGCATGAGCAGTCCGGACGGGTCGAATTCTTCCAGCAAATCGTCGTCTTCTGACCCGAACAGGTCAAACGTGCGTTTCTTTTCCATCGTCTTTTCAAAATGCAAAATATCGACGCGGGAATCAGAACGTTTGAGAATTTTTTCCGTCCGCTTGTCCGGGATTTCGTCCAGCATGTTGTTGGCTTCCTCTATGGGCGACGCGTCGTCCGTTGGGGACGTCAAAATCAGGTCAACCCCGGATGCCCCGGTCGGAAAGAGCAGCGAAACCGCTTGCAGCGCCCCGGATTCGTCGCGAGTTACGTCAATTTCGCTGACGCCGGGAATGCGCTTGCGCACGTTTCCCAAAGCCTTTTCAAACTGTGGAACCGTTTCTCGAGAATAGTACACGAAGTACGTTTCTCGCCATTTATATTCAGGATTGTCGAATAGGGACATAATGGTATATTATTAATTGTATTATCTGTTGTTAACCAGTTAGGAATTAGGAGTGAGGGGTGAGGAGATTTTTGGTTCGCCTTCGGCGAACTGCAAACTATGTTTGCTGTTCCGGGGGCTTACGCACCCCGGCTCGCCTTACTTCTTGCCCCCGAGTTCTTGCGAGCGAATGGTCGCGGCGTGAACTGCCTGGATAAAGGCGTTTCGGACTCCGTTGCGTTCCAGGGCGGCAACGCCTTCGATGGTCGTGCCCGCCGGCGAGCAGACTTTGTCTTTGAGCAGTCCGGGGTGTTCGCCCGTCTTCAAAACCATACTGGCAGACCCGAGGACGCATTGAGCCGCTAACGCAGTGGCAATCGGGCGGGGAAGTCCTTCTCGAACGCCGCCGTCCGCCATGGCTTCTATAACCATGTAAACAAACGCCGGACCGGAACCGGACAAGCCGGTAACGGCGTCAAGCGACTTCTCCGGAACCTGATAGACAAGCCCGATGGTTTGCAAAAGCGTTTGGATGAGCAGCCCGTCGTTGGTCGTCGTGTTTTGACCCATGCTGTACGCCATCGCGCCCTGTCCAACCAGGCACGGCGTATTGGGCATGACGCGAATGAGCCGTCCCTTTCCTTTCAATCCGGCGGAAATCGCGCTCAAGGGAACGCCCGCGCAAATCGAAACAATCAGATGGTTCCCGGTAATCAGCGGTTCGATTTCAGTCAAAACGCCCGGCAGAACCTGCGGTTTGACAGCCAGAATAATAATCGTTGACTGGTTGACGACGTCCGCGTTGCGTTCCTTCGCTTCCGCTTTGGTTTGCTGAGTAAAACTGCGACGCGCCATGTCGTACGAGTCCGACGCGATAACCTTTTTCGGGTCAACCAGACCGCTGCCGATAAACCCTTTCGCCAATGCCGTTGCCATCTGACCGGCTCCGATAAATCCAATAGGGGGAATGTTCATCTTCTTGCTCTATCTGTAAAGACTATGGGGGTGTTAGTTAGGAGTGAGGAGTGAGGAAGGAGGAGTTAGCGCGAAGCGCTTCACTACTGCCTATTGCCTACTGCCTTGTGTTTAGACGTCTTATTTCAAAAAAAAGACTTTTTGTCAAGAGAGAAAGTTGAGATAATTAGCGGCGAGGCGGCGAAGCTTTTAAACACGAAATACACGAATGAAGCGAAAAAAACGAAAGCTTTTTAAAATTTATTTTTTAATTTTTCGTGATTTTTCGTTTATTTTGTGTTTTTCGTGTTAAATAAAAATAAAGGATGCTTACCGCTATTCGCATTCAGGCGTGAATCGGTATCCGATGTTGCGGAGAGTAACGAAGTATTTCGGATTTGCCGGGTCGGGTTCGAAAATCTTGCGAAGTCGGCGAATAAACTGGTCGACGGCTCGGGTGTTCATTTCTGCCGGGATTTCCCAGACGTTTTTCTGAAGTTCTTCTCTGGAAACAATTTCTCCTTGGCGTTTGATAAAATACCGGAGCAGTTTCATTTCCAGAACGGTCAGGACGACGGTTTTTCCAGACGCGCCGCAGGCTTCATAGGTTTTGAAATTGACTGAATTGGGACCGAATGTAAACGACGTCTCGACTTCGTCTTGCGATTGTTCCGGACGCATTGAAGAAAGCCGCAGCAGGTTGCGAACTCGAGCGAGAAATTCGTCCAGATCAAACGGCTTCGTCAAATACTGATTGGCTCCGACGTCGAACCCCCGCGCGCGATCTTCCGGCAGCGTTCGGGCGGAAAGAATCAAAATCGGCATGAGGTATCCCTGCTGACGCAGCGTCTGGCAAACGGAATAACCGCTCATTCCAGGCAGCATAAGGTCGAGAACGAGTAAATCGTACCCGTCTTCGGAATTCTGAACCAGTTCCAGCCCGGTCTGTCCGTCTGCCGCGATGTCCGTTTGGTAGCCTTCCGCTTCCAGATTGAGTTTCAATCCGTTGGCGATATGGGATTCGTCTTCGATAATCAGTATGTTAGCGCTCATGACAGTATATAATATTATACAATGCGAAAAGAGAGACGGCGATTTTGCAGTTAGGAATTAGGAGTGAGGAGTTACGCAAGCGCCTCACAAAATTCTCTCACAACTTGTCTCTCAACTCGCAGTTAGTTTCCATTCTAATAGAAAACGGCGTCTTTGTCAAGAAGGGCGGGAAAATAAGCATTTGCGGCGCGAGTGTACGTACGTTTTCCTGAGAAGATAGACAAAAGAAGAAGTAAAAACGTTCGACGGTTAGAGGAACGCTTCGCGTCCAAATTATACGAAGCATTCCAAACTATAAATAAGCTTTGCTCTGTTTTTTCGACTGCGACGATCTGTCATGCGCCCGTGTCTTCTATGATTTCGCCGTCTTTGAGGCGGATGATTCTCTTTGTCTGGTTGCCGACTTCCGGTTCGTGAGTTACGATGATAATCGTTTTGCCCTCGGCGTTAAGCTCTTTTAAGAGGTTCATGATTTCCTCTGTTGTGGCGGTGTCGAGGTTGCCGGTCGGTTCGTCTGCCAGAAGGAAAGCCGGGTTGTTAATCAAACTGCGAGCGATGCCGACGCGCTGCTGCTGTCCGCCGGAAAGCTGAAAAGAACGGTGTTCAAGTCTTTGGCTAAGACCAACTCTGGTCGCCAGGTCCCGACATCGCTGTTGAGACTCGGCGTTTATAATTCCCTGATAGTACAAAGGGACTTCGATGTTTTCCAGAACCGTCAGCTGAGGAATAAGGTTGTACGACTGAAAAATAAACCCGATTTTACTGGCGCGAATCTCCGAAAGCCGGTCGTCTGACAGCTGACTGACGTCTTCGCCGTCCAGTTTGATAACGCCGGACGTAGGACGGTCAAGACATCCGAGCAGATTCAAGAGCGTACTTTTTCCCGAACCGCTGGCGCCCATAATCGCGACGAATTCGCCTCGTTTGATTTTAAACGACACGCCGTTGAGAGCTCGGACGGTTTCGCCGCCCAGCTCGTAATGCTTGTGAAGGTCGATGATTTCAGCTGAGTATTCGGACATGGGAGTTGCGAGTAACGAGTTGCGAGTTGCGAGAAGATGAAAGGCGGTAATGAAGTGAGCGAAGCGAACGGAATTACGCATTCGCCGGAACGGCGAACAAAACGATGGGTCAAATTATTTGGTTCGCCTTCGGCGAACTGCGTAACTACGCTCCTGTTGGTCGCTTCGTTACCGCCTTCCATTTATTGCCTAAAAATTTACATTGGCGGCGGTCCGCCGGGACCTGGACCACCTCCGCCTCCAGAGGGCGGCGGGGGCGGAGCGGCTCCATCCGGCGGCGGAGGCGGGAAATCTCCACCATCGGGCGGGGGCGGGAAATCTCCGTCTGGGAATTGATTTTCGGTCTTTTGCTCTCCCTCTTCTGGCAGCATAACGCCAAATGACGGATCGTCTTTGGATTTGCGAGGACGTCTCATGCCCGGGGGCGGTCCCATCTTCTGGAAGATCGCCTTCATTTCCGCCTTTTGTTCGTCGGTCATTTCGTCCGGTCTCATACCGGGCTTCCACCAGCTTGGCATTTTGGGCATGTTTCTGGGACCTCTGCGCTCGCCATCCTGAGCGGCAGGCGCTGTCGGCTTTTCAGGAAGCGTTGTAGCGCGTTGAGAAACGACGGAGTTGGTTTTCGCTCTTTCCAAAGCGTCTGTCAGCTTAGGCAGATCAACGTTTTTCTTATAGGCGTTTGCGCCGGCGACGACTTTTTCGCCTTCTTCCAGACCGCCCAAAATAACGACCTGCAAGTCGTTGCAGGAACCGATTTTCACCTCGCGTTTGTCCCAGACGCCGTTTTTGTGCGTAATGCAGTAATGTTTTCCGCCGTGTTCAAAAACGCAATGAACAGGAACTGTCAAAACGTTGTCCTGAGATTCGACAAGGATTTTGCACTGGGCGGTAAGTCCGGAACGAATTCCTGCTGGCGGATCGATAATTCTTAATCGAACTTTATATTCCTTGATATTGCCGGTAAAGAAGTTGGACGGCTCGGCATAGTCGTTGACTTTGACAATTTCGGCGGGAATGGCAGTGTCGGGAATGGAGTCAATAAAAATGTTAGCTTGCATTCCAACGCGAACCATCCAGATTTTGCCTTCGTTGATTCGACATTCCACCTGCATCTTTTCCGGGTTGGGCAGACGAATAATCGCCTGACGTTCTCGAAGCGCCAAGCCTTCTTCGATAACGACGTTGGTGCCGTGTCGGCTGGATTCGTTGGCGTAGACGACTTGACCGTCCTGCGGCGCGGTAATGTTACATTTTTTGATTTGGTCTTCAATCTCAGCCATCTTGAGCTTGTCAACCTCAAGCGCGCGCTTTTTCGCCGCCAGATTGGCTTCCGCCGAGGCGATGTCGCTGTCAAGCTGAATGACCTGCTTGGCTTTGGAATACTCCTGATAAACTTTGAGCTGCGTTTGAGCGGAGATGAGGTCAAGGCGCGCGCTTTCCACCGCAAAGACGTCTGATTCCAGCTGAAGCGATGTAACGTAACCGCGTTCGTATAGCTTTTGAGAGTATTCTTTATATTCCTTTAGACGCCGCAAGTCTTCTTCTTCGACCGTAACTTTACTCTTGTACTGGGTTTCATTGAGAATATAAGTCCCTTCCAGATATTCTTTTTTGGCGATTTTTGCCGTTTCGAGATTGCTTTCCGCCTGAACGACAGACGCTTCAGCGTTGTTGAGAGCGATTTCCTGAGAATCTCGCTGATCTTCCAGCTTGGAACTGTCCAGAGTGCAAAGCCAATCGCCTTTTTTAACCATAGTTCCTTCCGGAATGATTTTTAAAATCGTGATGTTGCTGGTATACTTGGCTTGAACTTCGCAGAGAATTTCTTTATTTTCAGAACTGGAAACTTCGCCTTTTTCGGTAATCTCGTTGACGAATTTTTCTCTGGTTGCGGTGTATTCGATGATGTCTTCGCCTCCAGAAGAGGAAAACGCCGAGCCTATCCACGATACGAGGAAATACCCGATTCCTATAACCAGAATCGTGTATATACCATATTTAAGTCCGTTTTTCTTCAAAAAGTCTAACATGTGCCGTTTTTTGAGGGTAGAAAGTTGTGGAGTGTATCTATAATGAGAGAGGGCAAAGCAATCGCTCTCAAAAACCTTCTCGCCAATATATGATTTAAACGTATATTCAATTTTATATATTGCATTACTCTACCAATATATTATACCAGATATTTATTTATTTGGGTAGAATATCGCCTTATTTTTTACGTTTTTTTAGGCTAAAGCGAAACGGTTATAAGATCTTCCGAAACAAAAACTTTATACTAACAGATTAGCTTGATATAAATATCTTAAAAAATAATTTTGGGGCGTCCTGATATGCCGATTGTATCGATTGTAATGATTGTATGGACAGAATAATCGAATTCTTTGGAATTTTCGATTTTTCTGTAAGAATTCCTCTTTCCATAATTAGGTAAATAGACTATACTGTCGTTACAGTTTAAACAAACGATACAACCGGAAATGAATTTAAAACATTTTACGTTTTTTCTGATGATTTTGACAGCGCTTACGTTCTCAACGCGTTTTGAGGCGTCGGCGGCGGTCTATAAAACCAAGAATTTCGTAGTCCATACGTCTGATCCGGATTTGGCTAGAGAATTTGCTCTGACGGCTGAATATCAGCGCAGAAAGCAGGCTATCGACTGGCTCGGGGCTCCGCTGCGCGATTGGGCGAAACCGTGTCAGGTCAAGGTAACCGTCGGAGAGAATTTGGCTCCCGGCGGGGCGACGACTTTTGTTTTCGCCAATGGAGAAGTCTTCGATTGGGACATGAACATTCAGGGATCGGCAGAACGAATTATCGATTCTGTTATTCCTCATGAAGTTACGCATACGATTTTTGCCTGTCGATTCCGTCAGCCCGTTCCACGATGGGTAGACGAAGGGGCGGCTACGAGCGTCGAACACGTTTCCGAGCGAACAAAATATCGTCGTATGCTCATTGGTTTTCTGCAAACCAACCGCGGCATTTCATTCAGAACGATGGTTAGCGCCAAAGAATATCCGCAGGACGCTATGCCGTTTTACGCTCAAAGCTTTACGGCGGCAGAATATCTTATCGCTCGCGGCGGACGCAAGCGATATATCGCCTTTGTTGAACGGGGGATTCAAACCAACGACTGGAACGGCGCTCTGAAGCAGTATTACGGGTACGAGAATGTATCCCATTTTCAAAATGTCTGGCTTGCATGGGTTAGAAATCAATTTCCAACAATCGACAATGATTTGATGCGAGAGGATGTTCGCATCGCATCCAATAATTCGTACTCGACTCAGGCGTCGGACGATCAATACGCTCGAGTAGCTCGTCCGGAACCCAATCTGCTGCTTCGCACGCCGGTGTCGACAGCGCATCCCAATGCAGTTTTGGCGGCTTCTTATAATGAAACTGTCAACAATCAGACCGTTGCCGCTCCCCGTCCTGTAAATCAGGTTGCCGCGTATACGGAACCCATGCCGCAGCCCTCTGGCGCGTGGAATGAAATGTCAACATCGTCGTACAACGAAATCGCTCCCGCGTCGTATAACGAAGCGGCGCCTGCGTATAGTGGAGTTTCTCCCGCCGCTGACTATCAAGCGCCGCCTGTCAAACTCAACTGGCTGCCGGGAAATGCAATTTCACCCCATGCTGATCAGCTCAATAATCGGCGGTAAATTAGATTGGCGATTGCAGATGGTTGAGTCCGGTTCGCGGGCGTGTCGCCCGCATAGAACCGCGTTAGCGGTTCAATGTTTCTAGCCGTGGGTTTTAACCCACGGACTTAAAGAATAACGAAAAAAGAAATCGACAAATACTCTTTTCTTCCTCTCCCCGGCGTCGTAGACGCCGGGGAGAGGAAGAAAAGAGACGGACTCGATTAGGAGACAGCATAGAGCGTTTCTCAATCCGTAGACTAAAGTCGACGGTTATAGAAATGGCGTCTCTTCGAGACGCGATTCAGCTTCTCATTTTTTCTATTTTCGCAAGAAAAATTTGCGTGCACCCATATTTCTAAAATTTTTTGCTCCCTACTGGTATTTCTTAAAAAAAAGTATATAATATATAGTAAGATATGAGGTCGCGAGGCGGGAAAGTCGCTTTGCGGGAATTATTTTTTACCAATTGCTATTTACTTATAGAACTATGGGAGCGCCAAAAATTGCTATCGTTGGTCGACCGAACGTCGGAAAATCCAGTCTGTTTAACTGGCTGGCAGGCAGACGTATTGCCATTGTCGACCCCACTGCGGGCGTAACCCGCGATCGAGTCAGTCATTTGACGCCGATTAAAGACCGCTATATCGAACTGATTGACACCGGCGGAATGGGCGTCAAAGATGAAGACAATCTTACGGACGACATCGAGAAGCAGATTGCAATTGCGATCGAGTCTGCCAGTATTGTCCTGTTTGTCGTCGACGTCAGAGACGGCATCACTCCACTGGATGAACTGGTCTCCCGAAAGCTTCGACCTTTAGACATCCCGGTTTTGACGGTTGTCAATAAAATTGACCATTCCAATCTTCTTGCCGGAGCAGACGAGTTCTACAAATTTGGACGGAAAATCATTCCGGTCAGCGTCATGCATAACCATGGCAAAGATCGATTGATTGAAGCCATTTACGAAAAACTGCCTCCCAGCGACCTGACGGAAAGCCCGATTCAGGACGATGCCATGAAAATCGCCATTGTAGGGCGTCGAAACGTTGGGAAAAGCACGTTTATCAACACGCTGGCGCAAGAGCCTCGGATGATTGTTTCTTCCGTGCCGGGTACAACCCGAGACAGCGTCGACGTAACTTTTGAATTGGATGGGAAAACGTTTATTGCAATTGACACGCCAGGCTTTCGCCGCAAAAAAAGCGTTACTACCAATATAGATTTTTACGGCACGCACCGGGCAGAGCGCTCCATACGCCGCGCAGACGTCGTCCTTTTGTTTTTTGACTGCATGCAGCGTATCAGCAAAGTCGAAAAGCAGCTTACAGACTACATCGTTCGAGAGTGCAAGCCCTGTATTTTTGTTGTCAATAAATGGGATCTGGTTCCGCAAGGCGTTCCTTTTGAACGTTGGGTACGTTATCTTCGCAGCACGTTCAGAACGATGCCTTACGTTCCTATCGCATTTATTACCGGTCAGACGGGTAAAAACATCAAGCCGCTTCTTCAGCATGCTAAAATGCTTTTTAAGCAGAGTCAGCAGCGAATTTCGACGTCGACGCTCAACAAGCTGGTGCGCGCTGCGATTGAACATAATCCTCCGCCTGTGCGTCAAAACAGACGTCCGAAAATTTATTACGCAACTCAGGTTGCCATTCAGCCGCCGACAATTGCTCTGTTTTGCAATAGCCCGGCTCTGATTGACGAACCGTATCGTCGATATTTGCTCAGTATTTTGCGCGATTATCTGCCTTTTGGCGAAACGCCCATCAAAGTGCATTTCCGCAAACGGGAAGACTATGACCGCACAAACGAAATCGACAAGGCAATCGCTCCAACTGAACAATCCAACGACAACCCCAAAACCTTCCAGCAAATTATGATGGAAGAATTCCCTGTGGAACAGCCCGAGGACGAGGAATTCGCCTTTGCTATTTCAGGCGAATCCGAATCGGAGTCAACTACTCGCGATTTAGACACCGTTGTTTTTGGCGGTCTGAAAGCCGATCCGGATAACAGCTCCGATTATATCGAAGAAGACGCTATTTCCGATGACGGCACCTCAGTTGACGAAATTACTGATGATGAACAAATAGATAATTCTGATAAAATATAACATCAGAAAAATATTATTAGTTTGTTATTTTTAAAATATTTTCAAGTTTTTTATGCTAACCGATTGAAATAATTGAAATCGGCTGTTATAATTTGATTTGGAATTACGTATATATAATATGAAATTTGAAAATTTGGCGTTTTCAAATTTAATTCCTTAAGTTTATTTGTTTACTCAACGCTATGTTAGTATTGTCCCGAAAAGTTGGCGAACGTATTTTGATAGGGGATAATATCGCCATAACTGTCGTTCGCGTTGCTCAAGGATCTGTACGCTTAGGCGTTGAAGCTCCCGAAAATTTAAACGTTGTTCGGGAAGAAGTCGTTATTCCAATTCCGTCGACGGAAGAAGAAAAAGAAGAATTGCCAAAAACGAAATCTAAAACCTCAAAAAGGAAATAAAAAACATGTTATGTCCTCATTGTAACTCGAATACGCCGGATGAAAACGACGTTTGTCAAAGTTGCGGACGCCGGATTTCACGTTCCAGCGCCCCTGAACAAACAAGTACGACAACGCCTGCGATAGATGAAGAAAGACAATTTCCAACGTTACACTGGCGTTGCACGTGGCTGACTCTGTTTTTCCACTTTTTGAATACAGTCCTTTTTGCTGGCATTCTTGCCGCTGGGGTTTGGACGCTGTACCATTTCTATGGAACTAACGAGACTCTTATCAAGTGGAAGGAAACCATTTGGATCGTCGCCTTGGCGATTCCTGCAGTGTATTTCCTCCTTGGATTTTTATCTTTTATTTACAACTGGTTTATCAAAAGATATGAATTGCATCCTTTGGAACTACGGTTGATTAAAGGCGTTTTTGTCATGACAACCAACTCCATGTTATTAGAGAAATTGTGGGGTATGAAATTGCGCCAAAACATTCTTCAAAGAATTTTGGGAACAGGTAAAATAACGCTTTTTTCAGATGACGTTACCTCTCCAGTTCTTCATATTAACGATATTGGCGACGTTCGTCCGCGTTTCCGGGAGTTGGCTCGTTACCAGGACTATGCGTTGGACTGCTCAAACGTCAAAGTTGAAAGAGACAATGTTACAGATACGTCAGTTCAGGAATGGCGCTATAGCGTGCGCGATTTGATTGACGAGATCATTTGGGGCCTTCTTATCCTTCTTGTAACGGTAGGTATAATAGGTCTGACCTATTATTTTCAATGGGGAAACGATTTCCTGAGATATTCCCTGCTGGTTATCCCGGCAGCATACTGGATTTGGTTGGGCTGGACGTTTATCGACAAACTCTGGTGCACCAAATACACGCTTTATAATGCAACGCTGGTAAAAGAGTCTGGGTTCTTTTCCAAAAAAATAGACGTTTACGTGCTGTGCCACATTCAGGACTGCACGCTGTCTCAGAACCTTTGGCAAAAGATTGTCGGAGACGTTGGAAACATTATCCTGTACCTGAAATGGGAAAATAAAGACGCTCAATCCCAAAAAGAAGGTTCTATTTCGGTAACAAAGAAAGACGTCCTTCATGGTCTTTTGGACTATGAGAAAAAATATGAAAAGTTCAGAGAACGTTGGCTTCGCGAACGACACCGACGTCAGCCTGGTCCATAATAATCTGTAAGAGTAAATTTTAAGGGGAAAGATGCGTTTTAATCTTTCCCCTCTTTTTTGACAAGTTCAAGTCATTAAAAGCGTTGACAGGCGGTTGTCAACGCTTTTTGTATGTAAAGACATATCTTCACAGAAGAAACGCTCCATCTAACGATGCGTTCAAGGAGACTCTGTCAAGTTGTGAAAACATCAATAACGTTTTAATTGAAAGAATCAGGCGTCTTCGTCCTCTTCATCTTCGTCGTCGTAGTCGTCGTCGAAGTCGTCTTCATCTTCGTCTTCGTCGTCTTCCCAATCATCGTCCCACTCTTCGTCGTCCTCTTCTTCGTCGTCTTCTTCCTCGTCGTCTTCTACCTCTTCCCAGTCTTCATCGTCGTAGTCTTCATCGTCTTCATCGTCGTAGTCGTCATCGTCATCTTCGTCTTCGTCTTCGTCGTCCCAGTCTTCATCGTCCCAGTCGTCGTCTTCTTCCTCGTCGTCGTCTTCCCAATCTTCGTTTTCTTCATCGTCGTTATAGTCTGAAACGACAGCGGCAGAAACGTTGTCTCCCAGCTGGAACGAACCAAACAGGTTGTTGTCTCCCATTTCGATAACAGATGGATCAGTAATTGTGTGAAGCATGGAAATCTCCTTTTCGTTAGACGATTCTGAATCAGAATCGTCAGAATCAACAGTAACGTCAGTCGCTCCGACCGCCGGAGTTTTTGGACTGGCGTTGAATGAATTGTCTTGCGATGAGCTTCTCATTGAAGCGTCATCAGCTTGGCTCTTCCCGGAATTTATCGCCTTGGATAAGCGTTCGTCTTTAACGGAATTATCGGGATTAGCCAAATTTTCTGTATTTTTTTTGTTAATCAGGTCGTTGAGGCTGTTTAAGCCAAAGTCAGACAAAAACAGCTTGGTTGTTCCGTATAAAAACGGACGTCCAAGTTCGTCTGACCGCCCGACGATGCGGATGTAGCCGCGATCCATTAAATTTCGCAGCGTTTCGCCGCATTGAACGCCTCTTACGGATTCGATTTCAACGCGTAAAACAGGCTGTTTATCGGCGACGATCATCAGCGTTTCCAACGCTGACGGCGTCAGTTTGAGCTGCGTTTCACGTCCTCGATGAATGCGTCTTAACCAGGGGCTGAATTGCGGACGCGTCATGAGCGAATACCCGCCAGCTACGGAAACGATTCGGAACGCGTATCGACGAGTTCGATATAGGCTGTTGAGTTGTTCAATAAGAACTTTAACTCTGGAACTGTTTTCGATATGAGCGTACTGCGCCAGGCGACGCACCCCCCACGGTTCTTTAGCCAAAAACAGGACGGCTTCCAGTCGAGCCTGTTCTGTAGCCAGATCTTTCAAATCGACAGGTTTTTCTTTTGGTTTTGGCGCGCCGGTTGATTCAACTCTGAGGGTGAACGATTTTGACGCAGAACGCTGAGGCGTTAAAGGGATAACGTCTGACGGATCCGACGTCGATTCAATTTCGTATTTGATTTTTAACGCTGTACGCTTTTCTGGTTTTGAACGTTTGACTCGTTTTGACGTATTATACCATCCGTGTAAATGCGATTGGGAATTTAACGTCTGAAAGTTTTGAACTTTGCGCCCAAAATGAAACGGTTTCGACGCGCCGCCAGCAGTCATATTCCTTTTTTTCACGTAAACGTCTCTTGCGTTTTAACTATTTGCCCTGTTATATACAAATCAACTCTGTTGAGGCGACTTACAATATAGCGTATTCTCTATATTGGTACAATAGCGATTTTACGCAATTCCCGTTCTTCTGAGAAAAACTTCTGCTGCGGTCATTAAAACGCCCAGCCAAAGCAGATATTGCCAATAGCGGTACGTTTTAGGAACGGAGGTTTCCGACTTGTCAAAAATGCGGCTGGCTTCAATAACCGGCGGCAGAGTCGATTCTGCCAACGCCGTGGAACGGTCGGGTCGAAATTCGTCTGTATAGTTTTGGACAATTCCGACTTTACCTGTCCAGGCGGATTTGTCGTTATGAACAATTTCAACTTTGCTTTCGCCCAATGCGGGAAGCGAATCCAGTTTGAACACGCCAGGAGCTGCCTGATTCATCGGGAAAGTCTTTCCGGCTGAGTCTGTAAGCGTACACGTAGCGTCAGCTTGAACAAGATCTCCTTTGACGAGGACAGCGTTGTTATCAACTGAAACAGAGTATTGTTCGGCGGAGTCTGGACGTCTGACAAAGTTTACCAGTCTTGACCAAAACGGACCGAATCCGTTCCATCGCAGCCAGGCGCGACTCCAACGGCTTTCGACGTCAGAGGTAAACGCCACAATGACGCCTTTGGACTGGTATCGTCTCCAGGAAAGAATCGGGTCTGAAACGCCGTTAATTGCCGGGGCGGAGTATACGACGGTTGCGTCTGGCTTCGCCTGAGTTTGAACGTATCCAAGCAGCGACGGCGATTTCCCAGCGTCAAATTTGCCCAGCGTCGACAAAGAACTGGCAGTTTGAAGTTTTGTCGTTCGTTCGACGATTCCGATTTTTGCCGCCGACGCTGTTTCCAAAGTGAAAATCGCAGGCAATTCTTCCGGATTTTTACAAATGTATGTTGACCCTTTACAACGTCGCGCCAAGTCGGAAAGAATTTTAGGATCCGCTTCTTCGCCAACGGCAACGGTTGACATCGTAATTCCCTTTGAGGCGATTTGTTTAGCCAGGTCTTCAAAATCGCCGGGCTGAGAAACGCCGTCTGTCAGGACGATAATATGTTTTAAGTCGGAAAAAGATTCGTCTAACGCCTGACAGGCTCGATTCAAAGCAGGATAAAGATTCGTTCGCCCTTGAGCTTTAATCGCGTCGATTTTTGCTGTAATGGCGTCTTTATCTGAAACCTGAGTCAGCGGAACGTTCCATTCGTAGTTGTCTTCGTAGGTTAGAATTCCCAGCTCGTCTGTAGGATCAAGAACTTCTAACGCTCGCCGCGCCGCTTCTTTTGAAAGTTCGATTGCATTCCCCTCGATCATGGATTCAGAGCGGTCTAAAACCAGAACCAACGCCAGCGATTGCCGCGGCTGTTTTTCTTGTGGAATACATTCTACCGGCATGAGTTCTTCCAGCGTCGTGCCGTGCCAGCCGCCAGCGGTAAACGATTGATCTCCGCCCAGTGCAATCAGCCCTCCGCCAGACTTGACGTACGCTTCGAGCTGACTTTGGTTGTCGTCTGACAGCGCCGTAGCTGGAATGTTAGAGAGAATAACCGCCTCAAACTCATCCAGATTTTTAGGGAAAGCGTCTGCAGAGCAGGGTGTAACAGTGAGAAACTCGCCAGCCAACGCTTTGGAAAGGGGCGCTGCCAGATTCTTTTTATTTTCAACCAGCAAAACTTTTCCCTGCGGCAAAACGGACGTCGCGGCAAAATAACGGTTGTTTTCCGGAAGCGTATCGGAGAGTTCTGTTCCTTCTGCGTTGGTCAGCTGAGCTTCAAAAACGTACGTCTTTGCTTCAGCCGGAGTGAATTCAAACCGGGCGCTTTGAAGCCCTGGACGTGAAAACTCAATCGTCTGAGGAGTAAACTGAGAACCGGCGCTGTCCTCGGTTTTGGCTTCTTCATTTTTTTGAAGCGTTACAGCAACAACGGCTTTTTGATTGAAATTGGATTTGACCAGAACCTCGACCGTGATTGGCTGTCCAACTCGAGCGCGCTGCGGAGCTGAAACGGTTTCAATGCAGATTTCCGGCTGCATGGATTTGTTGGAAATGTCAATTCGATGGTTGGAAATGCCAAATCGATTGATCTGTTTATGAATTTCCGGAGCGTTTTCTGCCGTTTGAAAATCGGAAATGATGACGACTTCGCCAACGGAGTCTTCTGGAACAATCGCTTCCGCCAGAACGGTCGCTTTGGAATAGTCTGTATGACTGACGTCCAGCGGTTCTAAAGGAGAGTTATTTTCCGCCCCAGGCTTGAGCGGGGCGCTGGAAACGGCGCCCGGTTTGCCGGCAAACGGCAAGATCGCGTACTGATTGGAACCTTTGTTTTTCAGGGCTTCGTCCAAAACGGCTTTGTGAGCGTCGTACCCGCCGTTAGGAACGCTCCCGGACTGGTCAACGGCAAACAGAACGTATTTCTGAAAATTCTGCTCGATGCGCTGCGGACCTGCCAAAGCAAAAACAATTGTTATAACAACGCCAATTCGCAGACCGAGCAGCAATACCTTTAAGTACGCCGGAAAATGAGTTAACGATCTCCATTGCCAGATTAGAATGGGGATAATCGCCGCTATTGCCGCCAAAAAAATTGGACGCGCCAGTCCGAAGCCGAATATAAAGGAAAGCATGATTGTAGTAGTTCTTGCTGGGTTGTTAACAGCGGATTATATGCGTCTGGTTGAATATTCAAAAAACGAAACGATGTTATAAAACGCTAGGCGTCATTTTCTTTCAATGCCATTTCCATTGCATAGAAATCGTATAGCCCATGAGCGATAATCGGAGCAATGAGCGACCCTGTCCAGAGAAAGACCAGACAAAAAAAGACGCCCAACAGTCCTGTAATAAAAAAATATAACAACGTTACACAGTGTCCTAATCCAAAAAGAATTGAGGATATGGCGATTGCTGCTATAATATTCAGGTTGAATTCCAGCCCCCAGGGCCAGTATTCGAAAATGACGATAAAAATGAATCCGCGAAACAAAATCTCTTCTCCAATTCCTGCCTGCATGCAAACAAGAAACCGATTGAAGCGAGTTGTGTTTTTAAACGTTTCACAAACAATGTCTTTTGTTTTTTCTGACACGTCTTGTAAACATTTCAAGGGGACGAGGTCTAATATGGCGAAGAAAAGACACATTCCCGCCGATATTGCTAACCCCAATCCTAACTGACAAAGTAACTCTGAACCGTTGTTTGTTTGAAAAGCTTTCCATAAATCAAGACCGCAAAGCAACGCCAAAAACGCTCCGATAATTGCCAATGCGCCTTCAAATATAATGGTCTGCAGAACAAAAGAATTGCTGTCATTTGAATTCATATTATAAATTATAGTCAAACGCGTTTTCTTTGCAAGGGCTAAAAGGGACAGAAAACAAAAAGGCTGGAAAAAATTTGGAAACGGGAAGAAATTGGAAATTTGGAGTGCGACGGCTTGCCGTCGCTTTCATTACCAGTTTAGCCGCGAATCTTGAAAATAATTATTCGTGCCAATAACGCTGTGAAATCAAATATGTTTTTTATTTTGTTTCGTTTTCAGAAATCTCTTCAATAAAGCCTTCTTCAACGCCGATCTTCAGAAATTGTCGGACAGATTCAAACGTGTTAATTTCTCGAGCGTGAACGGCGTCAAGAAGTTCGTTAAGAGTCAACGGACGTTCAGATAACGCATTGAGAATTTTAACGCCCAATTCGTTGATAAGATGAATGCTCCCAGAGGCTTCATGATAAATAACCGTCTCGTCGCCGTCCTTAAACTGCAACGAGACGGATATTGGCGCCGCTTTCAAAAGAACTGCCATAAATAAACGGTCGGTATGAATGTCAACGATTAAATGCCGTGATCGTCGTTAGTAGGTGAAGGTATATTAGTAACATTAAGTTTCAAAGGAATCTGAACCGTTTGATTATTACATGTGTAGGTATAACCATCCACTATATATGTGAAAGAAACCTTTGCGTTGTAATAAACAGAGTCAATTGACGTATCGCTCGCTGGCAACAAGTAATAGTTTTGTGGACTGCCTTCAGAACCCTCTACTAATGAATAGCCCTGAACGGTTGTTTTAATCCAACTGTCAACGGTGTCTTTAAACGTTGCATCCTCAACAGTTACGTTTGCCGTTACCGTATTTGAACCGTCTTTAACTGTCAACGTCAAACCTTTAATGTATTCGAGCAAATCAGTAGGCGTACCCGTTCTAACAATTCGATCGGTATACCATTCGCCTGTTTTATGCAAGTAAGCATTAACACTCAAACTGGCTGGCGGGGTAATGGATGCCTTAAATGATTTACTCGGCGGATCACCGGATGGCGTTTCTCCTCCACCGGTATATTCTACAGTAACAGATTCTAACGTGATTTCGCCAGAGGATGACGAATCTGTAGTAATAGTTAAACCTTGGGTTTTAACGCCGCCAGCGCTTTGAAGTACAAAACCGTTATGGTCTGTCCAGACCAAACCGTCTTTCTCAATGGTATTATCACCGGCAAATCGATTATAAACCTTATTGCCGCCGTAAATCAATCCTGATGCGGCGGAAGGTGTTGTTTGAATACCAGCTGCCGGCGCAACCCCTGCCATTGTCAATACCACGGGTATGCCTGCAACGCCTGCTCGCAGCAGGCGCCGACGGGAAATCACTATCGGCTTGTTAGTCTGACGCTGTTTGTTGGAAGTCGATTCAACATTATTTGATTCAACATTTTTAACGACGTCTTCGGATTTGGTATTCATGGTATTTTGCGCCAAAAGGCAAATGGGGGAAAGTTGTTTTTTTATGGTTATAAAATCCCTATTGAGGCATAACTTTACCTCAACTAGCATATGGTATTATAATCTAAAAATCGGCATTTGCAAGGAATTTTTTGCCCATTTTTAAAATTTTTTCAAAAAATCCTGAACTCTTACCCCAAAAAAACCATTATTTTTCCTAATTTAAAGGGAAAAAATCAATTTGGGAGTCGAAGCATCATCTAATATGGAGTGCGGCGCCTTGGCGCCGCTTTCATTACCAGCGCCGTTGAGAACCTTGAAAAATACTATTCGTGCTCATAACGCTGGAAGTGGTATCCCTTTTAGTTCCAACGTTATTGGCATGAAATACTTTATTTGTTGTTCTCGGCTTTATTCTTAAAAAGCGACGGCAAGCCGTCGCACTCCAAATTAAAAAACACCCTCGACTTGCGAAAATCAATAATTGGCGTATAATAAAGCCTAATAGAAACGTCCTTTATTCGTTTTATTTAAATAGAATCGGTTAATCATACTTGCAGATTCAAGTCGCCCCGGTTATTCAAAAGCTGCCATGTCATCCAGTCCCAGTCCCGAAATGCCTTTCTATGAAGAAATTCGCCTGTATGCGATTCGTTTAACAGACGACAGCGCCTGGGCGGACGATCTGGTTCAGGAAACGTATCTTCGATTTCTTCAGACCAAGGACGATATTCAGCCCAACTCTTGGCGAGCGTGGCTATACAGAACAGCTCGAAATCTGTTTATAGATCAGTTTCGCAGACAAAAAAGAACTCAAAAAATCAAAAACGTTATTAAAACTGATCTGGTTCCGGAAATGACTCAACGGCGCATTTCCCAGCCGCACCACGCTTTGGAACAGGAAGAGTCCTATGGAGAAGTTTTCGACGCTGTTGACTTGTTGCCTGCCAGACAACGAGAGGTGGTTCTCCTGAAATTTCAGCAGGGGCTTTCCTACGATGAAATTTCACAGATTACCGGAGATACAAAAACGACTATCGGTTGGCTGCTGCACGAGGCTATTACAAAATTGAGAACTAAACTAAATAATAATGGGGAGGAATAGAGGCATTAGGCAATAGGCAGTAGTTAAGATTTCCCTACTGCCTACTGCCTACTGTCTTCCAACTCCTCATTCCTAACGATAAAGGCTTAAGCCATGATTAAACTAAACGATCCACGAATAACCGCTTATCTTCTCGGAGAGCTTGACCCCGCCGAGGTTGAGATCATTGAGCAGGCTCTTCGTTCCAGTCCAACGCTGGCAAAGAACGTTGAGCAGATGCGTCAAACTATCGAGTTGCTCAAATTGGCGTTGCCAGAAGAAAGTCTGAATTGTTCTTCACAAAAAACGGAACAACCGTTGGAAGGCGTTTCGAAAGACGATTCGAAAAAATCGGTTCTCAAAACAGACAATAAATGGCTGACGTTTATATGGCAAGCCGTTATTGCTTTGGTCATTGGGCTGGGAATTTACGTTTTTTGCCATCCCGGGATCGACCAGGTTCTCACGCCGGGCGATTCGTCCTCAAACTTGTCTTCGCAGACGAATGAACGCGATAACGATCGCGATCTTCAAGTATCGTTTGCTCCGACAGACGTCTCGAATCTACAACCGTCTATTGACAAGACATGGGAGGAATATGGTCTGACTTCGCAGCAGGTCGAACAGTTGGGACAGTGCAGCGATCAGCCGAATGCTCAGGAAACTGACATAATTGCCCTCTTTCCACAGGAAGCGGTCAATAAAACAGAACGTATAAAGGCTTATTTCGATTTGCACGATCCGGACGGTTGGCAAGCTAAAATTTATAAACCGCAGCAGAACAACTCCGGCTCTGCAATTGGGGTCCGCGCTGTTTTTTCCGACAAATTAATTATTGAGAATCCGGTTGAATTCGTTACCGATGCGCCGAAGTCCAGTTTTGGACTGGTTCCTGAAACGGCGTCATGGAAAATTCTTCAGCAAAGCTTAAAGGATTCCGGTTCTTTACCTTCAAGTCAGACGGTTAGGGCAGGGCAATATGTAAACCATTTTCGTTATTCGTTTAATCGGTCTCAAACGACCAATTCAGCGTTTTCCGTTTCTGCCTTGATTGGAGTTCACCCTTGGACGCCCGGGCTGTTGTTGGCTGTAATCGACGTTCGTTCTCAAAGTGGTTCTGAAGGGAACGTTGTTGCCAAGGACGCTTCAATTGAAATTACGTTTAGTCCAGAACAGGTCAAGGCGTATCGTTTAATCGGATGTGAAAAACGCTTGACGGATGAAGACTCGACGCCATATACTCCCGTGGAATCGGCTCAGATTGCCGCCAATACAGAAGTTGTAGCTCTGTACGAACTGGCTTTGACGGACGATTCTGTTTTGTCAAATCCTGAAGTTAAACCGAATAGCGCTCTTTTTGTCGCTTCAATCAAGTACCGTAAACCGGATGCGAATGCAGAGCGCCCGGATGCGAATGCTGAGCTTCAAACGGAAACTCATAACGTTGATTTACCGTCTGCAGAGTTGTTGAAAGACAACGGCGCCAACCCCGATTTTCAGTTTGCCGCCGCTGTTGCGCTCTTTGCTCAAATACTTCAAAAGAGCGAGTATTCCGGAAATGGATCGCTTGACGCGGTTTTGCAGTTGGCTCAAAACGCCGAAGGAGACGATCCGCAAAGAAAAGAATTTGTCGAACAGGTTCGTCAAATCAAGGGAACGCCGCTCAACCGCAGCAACGTTCCGAAGCCAGAAGCTGCTCAGTCGAAAACCGAATAGTAAACGTTGTTTTGGTAGACGATTTTATTTATTTGAGACGTATTTTATCATAATAACGCCGAGGACAAATGGAACAATGTCTGCCAGACAGATTGTCCAAGGAGGGACAGCGCCCTGTTTTCCAAGGTTTAGCCCTATGACAAATAGAATTGCAAACAGGGATATTGTTGGGGCGGCGCTAAAGAATACATTATAATAAATGCCGATTTTACTGTAGTAAATAGCCAGCGGCGCGCTAAGGATTACGAGGCACAAACAGGCAAATCCCATCGTAAAACGTCTGTACGGTTCGATGATGGCCTTTCGATATGTGTTGGAATAATCTTTCAGATCTTTATGGCAGCGTTTCATGGATTCGGAATCGTACTGACTGTATTCTCCCGTCAGGAGAATAGCCGCGGCGTCGCCGGCAATCTGATCTTGCGTTTCTTTTATTTTATCGTTCAGAACGGCTAACTCTTTAAACATTTGACCCATCGGCGCATTGGTTATATTGGAGGCGGCGTCTTGCGTTAAAAATGCGCTAATTGGAATAGAATAGTGGTCTACTTTTCGATGAGTAACAATTTGCGCATTTCCTTCCCGAATCCTGCAGTCAGCCAGTTCAATAATAAATTCCCATTGCAATTTATCAGTTTGAATTCGCGCTCTTTGGGCTTCGATATCTATCGGCGTAGCAGTCGGAGACGGCATGTAATGGACAGAAACGCCGTAGAGGTAATCTTTGTCGACAGAGTCGGCTTTAATTCTCAACTGTGGAGTGTTGATTTCTCCGGTTGATTTCAATATTCCTTTGACGATGTCTTCAGCACCGTTGAGCAAAACGTTTCTAATTCCGCGTTCACGGCTGATAGCGGAAATGTCATTGATATACCACGCCCCAAAACTCAATATAAACGATAACGCCAGCAAAGGACAAATCAGCCAGACAGGTTGAATCCCGGAGGCTTTTAAAATCATGATTTCGTTTTCAGCCCCCATTCGGGCAAACGTAATTACTGAGCCGCCCATCAAAGACAAGGGCAATAACATCTGTAGGCATTCCGGAAATATATAAAAAATCAGATGCGGAATATAAGTGTATGGAATGTGATAAACCAACAGACGTTGTAAAACCAGAGAGGGGAGTCCTACAATAAGAAGCCCGAGGAAAATCTCTGAAGCGAAAAGAATAAAGTCGCTCAAGGTTCTTCGAGCGAGAATGCCAATGCCCATGATTATTGTTGAAGATATGTTTGATATAACAGGAATTTCGGACGACTCGCCAATCGAAATCGAACCGCCCAAAACGTCTTATTCGTTTTTGAACGTTTCTTTCCAAACGCACATTGAAGCCGAAAGCCCAACTCCGAATCCAACCAGCAGGCTTTGTTTGCCAGGGGTCATGGTATCGTTGTTTCGCATGTGTTCAATCAGCAGTGGAATTGTACAGGAAACTGTGTTTCCAATATCGCGCATGTACAGTGGAACTTTTTCCATGGACCACGACATCAAAAATGAGACGTCTTCAATCATTTTGAGCGTTGCCTGATGAAGCAGATAGTAGTCGATTTCTTCCGGGACGACGCCGGATTTTGTCAATAAATCGCGCGTCAGACCGGGAATGTTGTCAGCGGCGAAGGTAATCAGTTCCGGACCGTTCATAAAGAGCTGACTTTTCCATCGTTTTCGTCCTTTCGGCTTGAGACACTGCTCTCCGCGGCGGGCACCGGAATCGAGGGCTACAAGCAGGTCTGCGCCGCTTCCGTCACAGCTGAACACGAACGGACCGACGGACGGTTCGTCGCCGGCTTCTATTAAAGTTGCGGCGGCGCCGTCGCCAAAAATCGTTCTTAAAGAACGGTCTTCTTCATCAATATACTTTGTGTAACATTCTGATGTAATAAGCAGAATTCGAGTGGCAATTCCACCAGCAATCAGCCCTTGAGCCAACGACAACCCGACAACGTAACCGGAACAGCCGAGATTGAAATCCAGCGCCCCGATTCTTTTCGGAAGTCCCAATCTGTCCTGAACGATGCACGCCGTTGTTGGAAGGTTATAATCTGGCGTTTGAGTGCAAAGCAGAAGATAATCAACGCTGTTTTTGTCGATGTTATGTTCTGAAAACAGCTTTTCAGCGCACGCGACAGCCATATCGGAAACGAATTCGTCTTTTCCTGCAATGTGACGAGCGTAAATGCCGGTTTTTTCTTCAATGGCGTCTATATTCCACTGAGGATACTGTTCTCTGAGTTGGTCGTTGGTTAAAACCGTCGATGGCAAATAGGACGATATGGGACCAATTTGGGCGTATTTCATAAATCTGCTGGATTATGTCTATTATTTAATTCAATGAACCATGAACGCTATTGCAGACAACGCCGTTCTCTGGTTCTCTTAAAATTCCCTGTTTAAAACGTTTTTGAATTGTACAATAATCGTCTTGTTGCGTCAAGACGAATCCTTATAAATTCATTTGCTCAATGAAAAAATATGTAAACTTCTCAAAATTTTAATAATTTTTCTGAAAAGGAATAAAATTGCTATTTACTCAAAAGAAAAAATATTGCACAATACGCCACAGGAGAAAAATTTCGAAACGGGTTCTGACAGCCGTTCTCAAAACTCTGACGAGAATGCGGTCTGTTTGTCAAAATACAGAACAGTTTCTTTGTGAGTCATTCAGTTTATATCACCCATTTTGTCAGGTCGAACTTGACCTTTGACTAACAAGGAGAGATTGAAAGTGAAAAAAATCGTAGTTACCAGTCTACTGGTTCTTGCTGTTGGAGTTGCATTGGCGCTTACAGGTGTTGCTCAAAACGCCGCAACCGCTCCTACGCCGGTTCGTTCGTCCGTTGCTGTTGTTGACGTCGGTAAAATTATGACCGAATGGAAATACGTTGCTGCTCGTCAAGAAGACTTGAAAAAACAGTTTGAACCAAAGTTTGAACCCATCAAAGCCCGCGCAGAACAACTTCAAAAAGATTATCAGGTTCTCAAGACCATGAAACGCGGCACGCCGGAATACGTTCAAATGGAAAACTCGATTATCCGCAAAGAACAGGATATCAAAACTGACGACGCAATTTTGCGAAAGCAGGCTGATGAACAGGAAGCCAAGATTTATCAGGATGCTTACAAATACATCAAACAGCACGCTGCTTTTTATGCCAAGCAGATTGGCGCGACTTGCGTTATTCAGGTCAACACCGCTGACGAATTCCAGGTTTACAATCCGCGAGTTCCTGCTGCTAATCTTACGCTGCAGGAAGTTTCTGCGCGACAGGTTGTCTGGTATGACGGAGCTATCAACGTTACCGACCAGATTTTGACTCGGCTTAACGCTGCTGCGACCACGCAGTCCAATTCCGCTCGACCTACAACTTCTCGATAGAAAGGACAGGGAAGATTCGGAATTCTTCCCTACTTCCCGCTCGATGCAGAAAACGTTAAATAAACCGGTTTCTCTGGAAGGCTTTGGGTTTTGGCGCTGCGACGACGTTGTTGTAACGCTGACCCCCGCCGATCCCGATACAGGAGTCGTCTTTATTCGAGACGACATTCCCTCCGCGCCGAAAATACCGGCGAGGCTGGAAAACCGGATGACGGTTGAACGCCGAACGTCGCTGGGAATCCAGAATGACGGCAAGACGATTGTTCAGGTTGATATGGTCGAACATCTCATGGCGGCTCTGTTTGCGGCGGGAATAACCAATTGCTGCGTCCGGGTCAACTCGCAGGAACTTCCTGCTTTAGACGGTTCAGCGCTGCCATACGTTGACGCCATCAATAGCGTTGGGACTGTTGAACAGCCCGGAGAGAGAAAAAGAATACGCGTAACACAATCCATTCGCGTTGGGACGGACAAATCTTATTTGGAAGTCGAACCGCCAAAGCCGGAAGATTTGACGTCAACGATTTGCTACGAACTGGATTATCCGCATTGTTCGGATATCGGCAAACAGGTTTTCAGCGCTGAGTTTGTTCCAGACGTTTTGCAAAAGGAAATCGCTCCCGCCAGAACGTTTGCAACTCAGGATGAAGCGAAAGTTCTTCAGTCAGCCGGGCTTTGCCAGCGCGTTAGCCCTCAAAACTGCCTTGTATTTACAGGGACGGGCGTACTGGAAAATCAACTGCGATTTCCCAACGAGTGCGCCAGACATAAAGTACTTGATTTCACCGGCGATTTGTATCTCGGAGGAATTGAATGGACAGGACGGTTTCATGGCGTCGGAAGCGGCCATGCGCTGAACTGTCAATTGTTGGAAAAACTGCTTCAAAGCGTCACACGCCGCCAGGAATAAAACAGAACCATGAGTAACCCCATTCGAATAGTTGTAATCGGCGCCGGTAAACTTGGAACTTTTCACGGACAGAAGATTCGCGCGCTGGAAAATGAATTAAATCTGGAATTTGTAGGCGTTGTCGATCCGTCAGAATCGCAGCGCGTTCAGGCTTGCAGAAAGCTCAATTGTCGCGGCTTTGCCGATTTATATGACGGTTTGCTGGACAACATCGACGCCGCCGTCGTTGCCGCGCCGACGCTGCTGCATCGGAATCTGGGCGTTACGCTTCTTTCTCGCGGAATTCATACTTTGATGGAAAAGCCGATGGCGATTTCCTCTGACCAGACCAACGACCTGCTCAATGCAGCTCATAAAACCGGCGCGATTCTGCAAGTCGGACACGTTGAGCGATTCAATCCCGCGTTTACGGAAGCCAGAAAGCATATTTATCAGCCCAGATACATTCATTCCAAGAGAACCAGCGGGTTTACATTCCGTTCTGTTGACGTCAGCGTTACGCTTGACCTGCTTATTCACGATATAGACCTTGTCTTGACGCTCGTCAATAGCCCGGTTGCTCAGGTTGACGCTATCGGTCGAACCCTTGTCAGCGGGCATGAAGACGTCGTTCAGGCGCGTCTGCTGTTTGAAAACGACTGCATTGCCGATCTGGAAGCCTCGCGCGTCAGCCGAACGCCAACTCGTTGCATGGAAGTTTGGTCTGAAGACAGCTTTACAGAAATCGACTTTGCCAATCGCGTTATGACTTGCGTTCATCCGGACGAACAGGTTCTTTGCGGCGATTTTGACGTCAATCGGTTGGATAAGGACGATTTGATCTATTTCCAGAACAATCTCATGGAAGAAATGCTTCCGCAGTTGAGTCGGTCGTTCGCTTCTGTAGACGCTTTGGAATTGGAAATGCGCGACTTTGTTCGCTCGATTGTCAGCGGTCGAGACCCGCGCGTTACCGGTCAGGCGGGAGCGGAAGCGGTTGTCGTGGCGGAAAAGATTCTCAATTCCATCAAGTGCAATCAGAGGGTTCTCAACCGATTTGCTCCCATGCCGGAAGTGTTCAGAATCGAAGATTACCGCAAAGCGGTCTAAGCAATGGATTTTAAGTTAGTCTCTCCGTTTAAGCCTGCGGGGGATCAGCCCCAGGCGATTGAAAAACTCATTGAGGGTTTGCGTCGAGGCGAAAGGATGCAAACCCTCATGGGCGTTACCGGCTCGGGAAAAACGTTTACCATGGCGAACGTTATCGCCGCCATGAACAGACCGACTCTGGTCGTTTCTCACAATAAAACTCTTGCAGCCCAGCTGTTTGCCGAATTCAAGGAGTTCTTCCCGCACAACGCCGTTTCGTATTTCGTTTCTTACTACGACTACTATCAGCCCGAGGCGTACATTCCCCAGCGGGATATTTACATCGAAAAGGACGCCGCCGTCAACCAGCAGATTGACCGTTTGCGGCTGGCGGCGACTAGTTCTCTGGTTTCTCGACGCGACGTCATTGTCGTTGCCAGCGTTTCGAGCATCTTTGGACTCGGTTCTCCGACGGACTACGTCAAGATGATTTTGTACGTCAACAAGGGCGACCGCATGGAACGAGACGAGCTGCTTGCCAAGCTGGTGGACGTCCAGTACGAACGCGACGACTACGACTTTACGTCCGGGAAATTCCGCGTTCGCGGCGATTGCGTTGACGTCTTCCCGACGTCCGAAGAACACGGCGTTCGCATCGAATTTTGGGGCGACGAAATCGATTCTCTGTCTGCCATCAACCCGACAACCGGCGAAGTCATCCAGAAAATGGACTCGCTGATTATCTTTCCCGCCAAGCATTTTGTCCTTCCGGAAGAGAAAGTCGAAGAATCGCTCATTCGCATCCGGACGGAACTCAATCAGCGTCTGGAAGAACTCAGAAGCCAGGACAAGCTTCTGGAAATGCAACGGCTGTCCGCCCGAACCCGATACGACATCGAGATGATTAAACAGGTCGGATACTGCCCGGGAATCGAGAACTATTCCCGGCATCTGAGTAACCGTCAGCCCGGCGAGCCGCCAGATACGCTCTATTCGTTCTTCCCGGACGATTTCCTGCTCTTTGTCGACGAGTCGCACGTTACCATCCCGCAAATTCGCGGCATGCAAAACGCCGACCGGAATCGAAAAAAGACGTTGATTGAACACGGATTCCGCCTTCCGTCTGCGCTGGATAACCGTCCGCTGACGTTTGCCGAATGGGAATCGAAAATCAATCAGGCGATTTTCATTTCTGCCACGCCTGGACCGTACGAGGAAGAACATTGCCCGCCGTTTATCGAACAGGTGATTCGTCCGACGGGACTGCTCGACCCGGAAATTGAAGTCAGCCCGGCGAAAAATCAGGTTCCCGACCTGCTTCGACGCGTTGAAGAGCGCATCCAAAAGAAAGAGCGCGTTCTGGTTACGACGCTTACCAAACGTCTGGCAGAAGACGTCTCCGCGTACTTCGTCAAAAAGGGAATCCGCTGCAAATGGCTTCACAGCGAGCTGGACGCCTTCGAACGCGTCGATTTATTAAAAGACTTGCGCGAGGGCGCGTTTGACGTCCTGGTCGGCGTCAACCTGCTTAGAGAGGGCTTAGACTTGCCGGAGGTGTCGCTGGTTGCCATTCTCGATGCGGACAAGGAGGGCTTTTTGCGGTCGGAAACGTCTTTAATGCAGACCATCGGGCGCGCCGCCAGAAACGTCAACGCGAAAGTCATTCTTTACGGCGACAAAATCACGCCTGCCATGCAGCGCGCCATCGAGGAAACCGCACGTCGCCGCGCCTTGCAGGAACGGTACAACGAGGAAAACCACATCACGCCCAAGACCATTCAAAGAGCGATCTCCAAGGGAATTCAGGCGGAAGCGGACGCCTACGTCAAGTCGAATTCCGCTGTCGGGATTATGCCCAATCAGCAAGCGACCGAGGCGTACATTCAGGAACTCCAGACGCAAATGCTTGCCGCGGCGGACAATCTGGAATTCGAACGTGCCGCCATGCTCCGCGATAAAATTGAGGAGCTAAAAGGCAATAGACAGTAGGGAATAGGGAATAGGGAATAGGGATTCGCCTGCGCGGCGAATTTAAATACTACTGCCTACTGCCTACTGCCTCAACCCCTGTTTCCTAACCGTCAAGGTTCTCTTTTTCGGAAGAATTGTCCGAATAAAAGCGGTTTTTTGAGAAATTTTGCCGGAGAGGGTTCCATTTAAATAAAATTCATATTATAATAGAATTGAGTTGTCAGTGGAGACAGTGCTGTCGTCCGTTGCTGACAAATGCGTAAGTATATGGTTTGCATCAGACAAATAAAATATACGAATAACAACAATTCCATTTTTGAAAATCGTTTGGGAGAAAGTAAAATGACTTGCGTTCGAAGTTTGTTTTTCGGTCTTCTCTCCGCATTGATTCTCGGCGGGATGTCGTTCGACGTCATAGCGGCTGCGCCCAACGGCGACAAAGCCAGCGTCGAATCCGTTAATCTGTTTGAAGGAATCAAAGACGGCAAGATTGACGCTAAAATTGTGTTTAAAAACCGTAAAAGCGCTGTTGTTTCAATTGAAAATAAAACAAAGCAGCCGCTTAACGTTGTTATGCCTCCTGTAGCAGGCGCGGTTCCAGTTCTGGCGCAGTTTGGCGGCGGCGGCAGTAACGAAGGCGGTTTGCAGGGCATGATGGAAGATATGGACGGCGGCGGAGGCGGCGGAGGCGGTATGTTCCGCGTTGCCCCGGAAAAAATCGTTCGTCGCGATGTTGAAGCCGTCTGTCTGGATCACGGCAAGAAAGACCCCACTCCGTTTACCGAATACAAAATCAAGCCGATTGAAGAAGTTACCGATCGTCCCGCTGTTATCGAACTGGGCAAAATGATGGGCAAAACCAAAGTTGACCACGAAACCATTCAGATGGCTGCCTGGATGCTCAATAACGACATGACGACTGACGACCTCGCCAAAGAAACCTGGACAAGCGCTAACGGCGCCAAATCCCCGGTTTACTCTCAGGCGAAACTTCAGAAAGCCGCCAGCTTGGCGCAGTTCGCCATGCAGAAGGCGCAAAGCGAACAGACGTTCATCGAACCCTACGTTTCCACGCCCAAAAGCGAATCCGAAAACTAAGGTTCACTATCAAGGGGACTTCTAATAATTGCTTTCGTTGTCAAGCGATGGAGTTTTTTTCGTCCGCACAGAGGAGAAAAGCCCCAGTATTAGACATACGAGTGGGTTTTTCGACTCAAAGCGGACGGAAAAAAGAACAAGCTTGACTCAAAATTGAATTATTAGAAGTTCCCTTAATTAACTCGTAGATGGTTGGCAGTAAATTGTGGCGGTCGCCCCGGTTTATTGCCGACCATTGTATTTTTCTATACACTCTTTCTGACTTGTAACAACATGAAACGTTTTTTTCTATGTTCATTGTTTCTTGCCGCGATAATTTGCGGAATTTGTAACAGTTCTAACGCCGAAGAAGAGAAAATTCGCATTGCTCTGTATAAAGACGACGGGGTTTCAGACGGGTACAAAAACGACGTTGCCGTCATTGAGCAAGACCCGACTCTGGAATACGAGTTGGTCAACGGGCAGCAGATTCGCGATGGCGTTCTGAAGAACTTTGATATCGTCTTCCTGCCGGGCGGAAGCGGAAAAGGACAGGCGGCGTCCATGGGAGAAGACGGCGTCAAACAGGTTAAAGAGTTTGTCAAATCTGGCAAAGGGTATATTGGAATCTGCGCCGGAGCGTATTTCCCGATTCAGCAGGAGTTCATCAACGCTCAAACCAAAGACCCCCGCTGGCAGCGAGGATCAACGGAGTTGATGATTGAATTCTCCGAACTCGGCTTGAAAATCGTCGGCGACAAGTTCAAAGGTCAGCAGGAAGTTCATTACGGCAACGGTCCGGTGATGAACGTTAATATGATTCCCAACAAACCCAACGTCGAAGTCTTGGCGTGGTATCGTACCGAAACCGCGAAAAACGGAACCCCGGAAGGGATTCAGGTCAATTCTCCCGCTATTCTTTTGACGACCTACGGCAAGGGAACCGTTGTTACAATCAGTCCGCACCCGGAACGAACCCCGGCGATGAACGAAGTCCTGCTCAAGCTCATCCATCACGTTGCCGACAACCTCTGCATTGGGAAAGAACCGCCGTGCGTTCTCAGAACGGAAACGTCGCAGCCCAATCCGGTTATCGCCCCGGCGGTTCCGTATATGGACGCAATGGGGTCTGTTGAATGGATTCCGGAAAAAGACGTCTCTTGGTTTAATACGCCCAAAAAACTCCCGTTCCGAGCAGGTGAGAAATACAAAGGACTTCCGTATACGCAAGACGGTCGATATACGAACCTGGAAATGTTCAAGGAACTTCTCAAAGACGTAGACGGTCAGCCGATTTACACCGGGCCGACTGCGCCGGATAAATACCGCGGTACAGACTGCTCCAGTTCCTGCTCGTATTCCTGGAAGCATACCATCCCGTATTTGCCGATTATGAAAACATGGCACATGGAGCCGGGCGATTGGCATTTGATTCATCCGCAAACCGGTAAAACCGTCTCGATTTTCAGACGCGTCGGCGATTATCGCTTTACCGACTTCCACGAAAGCAAAGACGTCATTGCGGAAAACGGCCGCGAGGCGATGGAACGCTGTTACGACCAGCTTCTGCCGGGCGACGCCCTGGTCAAGCGTCCGCATGGGCACGTCATGATGGTTTGCCGGGTCGACAAAGCGGCGAAGGTCGTCTACGTTACCGAACAGGCGGGAACCAATCCAGACGACAGATCGCAGTTTATCAGCGACCATCAAACCTGGCGCGTTGAACACCCGTTCACGTACGACAAACTCCTTGAAGACGGTTATCTGCCGATCGCAATTAACGAAGACATTTTGACAAAGTAATTAGCAAATGTCAATTAGCGCTTAGCAATTGACGCAAGCGTTACAATTACTATTCCCTATTCCCCATTCCCTACTCCCTTGCCATGATTAAAAGAACGCTTTGTCTGTTAGCAGTATTATCCTGTTTTTGCTTAACAGCTTTTGCCGCTCAACCGATTCAAGCCCCGACAATTCGCGTCGCGATTTACGGAGACAGCGGCGCAGACGGGTGCAAACTGTTCCTGCCGTTGCTGAAAGACGTCCCGGGGATTCAAATGGAAGTCCTCAACGGACAGCAGATTCGCGACGGCGCTCTGGACAAGTTCGATCTGATTATCCTGCCCGGCGGAAGCGGATCGGGACAAGCTAAATCCCTGGGAACCGACGGCGTCAAAAAGGTCAAACGGTTTATTGAATCCGGAAAAGGACTTATCGCCGTTGGCGCCGGGGCGTATTTCACGCTGCAACAGGATATTATCAACGCTCAAACCAAAGACCCTCGCTGGGATCGGGGCGTTACAAATTTGAAGATTGATTTTTCCGAGCTGGGCTTGAAAATCGTCGGCGATAAATTCAAGGGAGAACAGGAAGTTTCTTACTGCAGCGGCCCGGTTATGGACGTCAACATTTCCATCACTCGACCGAATGTTGAAGTCTTGGCGCGGTTTCGAACCGAAACGGCGCAAAACGGAACGCCGAAAGGGATTCAAGTCGACTCCCCGGCTATCCTCCTGACAACATACGGCAAGGGAACCGTCGTTCTCGTCAGCCCGCGCATTGAGCAAACCCCGTCGATGAAAGAAGTTGTGGTTAAGCTCATTCGTCACGTTGCGGACAACTTCTGCTTTGGAAAAGAACCCCCGTGCGTCCTCAGAACGGAAACGTCTCAGTCCAATCCGGTTGTCGCGTCAGCTGTTAAGCGCATGAACGCGATGGGAACGGTTGAATGGATTCCCGAGAAAGAAATTCCCTGGTATGAGCCGTCTAAAAAAGTCTCGTTTCACGCAGGCGAAAAATATAAAGGGATTCCGTACACTCAAGCTGGACGATATACCAGTCTGGAACAGTTTAAAACAATGCTCCGCACAGACGAAAACGGTCAGTCCGTTTACTCCGGCCCGTTTGGCGCAAAACAATACCGCGGAACGGACTGCTCCAGTTCCTGTTCATATTCCTGGAAACGCGTCATTCCCTATTTGCCGATTATGTATACAGGAAACATGGGGCCGGGCTACTTGCATATAATCAATCCGCAAACAGGAAAGACCGTCCCGATTTTCAGGCGCGTTGGGAATTATCACATAACGGATTTCCATAAGAGCAAAGACGTCATTGCGGAAAACGGCTCTGCGTTTATGGAGCGTTGTTACGACCAGCTTCTGCCCGGCGACGCTCTTATTAAACGTCCTAGCGGGCACATCATGATGGTTTGCCGAGTCGATAAAGCGGCGAAAGTCGTCTATATTTCCGAACAGACGGGAACGATAAGAAACAATCAAACCTGGCGGATTGAACATCCGATGCCGTACAGCGTCCTTTTGGACAGCGGTTATCTGCCAATTGCAATTAACGAGGACATTTTAAGTAATTAGCAATTGTCAATTAGCAATTAGCAATTGACGCAAGCGCAACAATAACTACTCCCTATTCCCTACTCCCTTTCCCAGTACAACCATGTTTAAACGAACCCTTTGTCTTTTAGCAGTATTATCCATTTTTTGTGTTACAACATTTGCTGACGACGAACCGGCTCCGCAGCAGCCGAAAATTCGTCTGGCTGTTTATGGAGACGACGGAGCCGGCGGCTGGAAACGTTTTCCGCCGCTGGTGGAGAACGACCCGACGATTGAAATGGAAGTTCTCAACGGTCAGCAGATTCGCGACGGGGCGTTGGACAAGTTCGATCTGATTATCCTGCCCGGCGGCAGCGGAAAGGGGCAGGGAGCGTCTCTGGGGCCGGACGGGGTCGAAAAAGTCAAACAGTTCGTCGCGTCTGGAAAAGGCTTTATCGGCATTTGTGCCGGCGCGTATTTCCCGATTCAGCAGGGCTTTCTCAACGCTCAAACCAAAGACCCACGATGGCAGCGCGGCGTTACGATGTTAAAAATCGAGTTTTCCGAACTCGGTCTAAAGACGTTTGGCGACAAGTACAAGGGACTTCAGGAAATCTTGTACGGCAACGGTCCCGTGATGAACATAAACGTCTTCCCCGACCGTCCCAAGGTGGAAGTGTTGGCGTGGTACAGAACGGAAACGGCGAAGAACGGCACGCCGGAAGGGATTCAGATTAACTCGCCCGCCATGCTCCTGACAACCTACGGCAAAGGCACGATGCTCATTCTCAGCCCGCACCCGGAACAGACGCCGGAACTGCACGGCTTGATGATGGAAATGATCCGCTTTATCGCTCAAAAGAGCAAAGACGCCTGCGCGGCGAAGTAACCGCGGGGGGATTACAAGCGGTTTATTTCCGCTTGTAAATTTTCCAAAAACTTCCCTGCGTGAGAGCCGTCCATTTGCGTATGATGGAACTGAAAAGAAATGGTCAGATTATATCTGAACCATTTCTTTTTATATCGTCCCCAGATGAGAAACGGGTTGTTGAAAATGCCGCTGTACATGCCAACCGCGCCGTCAAGTTCGGTGTCGACGATAGCGGACGTTCCAATAACCATGCAGTCTTTTGACAGCGCTCTGTCCTGACAGAATTGAGCGACTAGAGACGTGTACTTTAGATACTCCTGATTAAACGTCTCTAAATCGTCGGAGAATAAAATGTCGCAGGAACTGACTTCGCCGTTTCGGTTTTTAACAATCGTATTAACGGCAAGTTGGTCGTATTGTATGAGCTTTTCCCCAACAGGGAGAAGAAAGAACTCTTTAATCCCAACCGCGGCTTTTCCGATGCAGTAGTCCAGAAGCATATTGAACTTCATGCCCCGACGTTTGCTGACCTTAATCAGGTTTGTAACGTCAACCGTTTTGAAAAAGGTAACCATCGGATTGGGCGCGTGTATCCAGAGCGCGTACGCATCCGCTCTGGTCGTGTCCTTGGGATTAACTTCTTTTGGCATAAATTCTCCTTGATTAGCGCAGGGAAGGGGAATCCTCCCAGCTATTGTTCATCTGCCCACAGCTCGCACTGGTTCATAACTGTAACGATTGCGTCTTCCATGCCTTCTGGCGGATAGCGGTGATCTTTCAGGAGTTTGCGAATCATCATACGCATTTTAGCTCTGGCGGACTCGCGTTTCTGCCAGTCGATTGTACAGTTCTTGCGAAGCGTTTCAGTCAGTTCTTTGGTAATGGCGATTAGCTCCTCGTTTTCGTAGAAATCCTTGATCGCCTGCGGCTTGGTAATGGCATCGTAGAACGCCAGTTCGTTGGCGTTCAGACCGAGTTCTTCTCCTGCCTGATGAGCTTCCCGAATCTGTCTTGCCAGATTGAGCATTTCTTCAATGACCTGTTCGTTGGTGAGCAAACCGTTGAGGTAGCGATTCATGGCTTTCTGCATTAGCTCGCTGAACAGTTCGGATTTTACAAGGTTTGTCCGCTTGTAAATGTGAATCTGTTCTGAAATCAGCTTTCGGAGCAGTTCGACGGCGAGGTTCTTTTCTTTCATTTGAGAAATCTCTTTGAGGAACTTTGGATCGAAGAGCGAAAATTCCAGTTCCCTGTCGGAGAAAAGATTGATGACGCCGCTGCCTTTGATGCACTGCTTTAACAGCTCGTTAATTTTGGCGTTGATTTCCGGGAGCGACAGCCTTCTTCCCGCCCCTTGGCTGACGATTCGCATGAGCAAAACGCGAACCGCTTCCAGAAACGCCGCCAGCTCGCGTTCGTCTTCTTTTGCAATCGAAGAACACAGCGAAAGGGCTTTATGCAGCAGAAGGGCTTCTTTAATGTAATCGTTGCGAACTTGCTCCCGCGAAACGTCCATAAGGAAGTTGACCGCGCCGGTAATCGTTCTGCCTGCGGTGAGTTCGTTTCCGTTGAAAAAGGCGGAATAGTCAAACGGATGAAGCAAGTCGCGGCAAACAGACAGCTTTTCCTGAAAGACCGGGTACGCCGTCTGAGCGATATCGGGATTGCCGTAATTCTTTCGGTCGCGAACGGTGTATTCGTTCATCGCCAGTTTGAGATAGGTGGCTATTCCGACGTAATCGACGATCAACCCGCCTTCTTTATCCTGAAAAACGCGGTTCACCCGAGCGATTGCCTGCATGAGGTTGTATCCCATCATGGGCTTGTAAATGTACATTGTCGCCAGCGACGGGACGTCAAAGCCCGTCAGCCACATATCAACGACAATTGCGATTTTCAGGGGACTGTCGTCTTTTTTGAAATCCTTTGCAAGCTCTTCTTTGTGATGTTTAGAGCCGATAATGTCATGCCATTCTTCGGGGTCTTTATTGGACGAGGTCATAACGACGGCAACCTTGTCCGTCCAGGATGGGCGCAGTTCAAGTATGCGATTGTAGATTTTCATTGCAATGGCTCTTGAATACGAAACAATCAACGCCTTGCCGGTTAGAAGGTTCTGAC
Source organism: Thermoguttaceae bacterium (assembly GCA_017447745.1). GTDB lineage: Bacteria > Planctomycetota > Planctomycetia > Pirellulales > Thermoguttaceae > RUG11551. Next base: position 27,306 of record JAFSMW010000059.1, on the reverse strand, counting down.
GGTAATTTTCGTAATGATCAAGAATGTCGTCTACAAGCGAATTGATAGCGTCTTCATGACCCAGAATCGCCTCCATCTGCGACAGCTCGCGTTTGCTGCGTTCGATTACGTCCGGGTCGGAATTGTGCGACATAATATCGTATTCCGCGTCGATAAGCTGAAGAGTCGTTTCGTCCAGCTTGAGTTTCATAACGCGGCTTTCGTAGTACACCGGGCGCGTTGCCCCGTCCTCGACAGCCTGCGTCATGTCGTAGACGTCGATATAGTCGCCGAACACTTCGCGCGTGTTGCGGTCTTCAAGTGAAACCGGCGTGCCGGTAAAGCCGATATAGGTTGCGTTCGGGAGCGTTTGACGAATAATGCGGGCGATTCCAACGGAACGATGAGCGACCAGTTCCCCGTCGGCGTTTTTCTTCATTTTGATTTTTTCTGTCAGCCCGTACTGCCCGCGATGGGCTTCGTCCGCGATAACGATGATATTCCGCCGCAGAGAAAGCGGTTCGCCCGGCTCCTCGAACTTTTGCATGGTTGTAAAAATGATGCCGTTCACTTTTTGTTTTTCCAAAAGCGACGATAAATGCTCGCGGCTTTTGGCTTGAACAGGCGTCTGACGCAAAAAGTCCTTGCACTTGGAAAACTGCAAATACAGCTGATTGTCCAGGTCGTTTCTGTCGGTAATAACGACGATAGTTGGGCTTTCCAGTTCCGATTGCAATAGATGAGCGTAAAAGACCATCGACAGCGATTTTCCGCTTCCCTGCGTATGCCAAACCACGCCGCCTTTGCCGTCGGTAAGCGTCGCCTTCTTTGTAGACTCTACCGCTTTTCGCACGGCAAAATACTGATGATAGCCCGCCAGAATCTTGTAGTTTGTCAACCCTTCTTTGGAAAAGAGAATAAAGTTTTTCAGAATATCGAGCAGGCGTTCTTTCTGAAAAATGCCAGTAAAGAACGTTTCAAAGTTTGCGAACTGCGTGTTCTCATAACTGCCGTCTACCGTTTTCCAGTCCATATAGCGGTCTTCGCCAGAGGTGATCGTTCCCGCCCGATTGAGAGCCATGTCGCTCATAACGCAAATGGCGTTATAAATGAACATTGACGGAATGGCTTGCATATAGTTGCGAATCTGTTTATAGGCTTCTGACGCGTCCGTTTCCTCTCGCGACGGCGATTTTAATTCCATTAAAACGAGCGGCAAACCGTTGATAAACAGAAGAACGTCTGGACGTTTGTTTTCGTTTTCAATGAACGTCCACTGGTTGGCGATATCAAAAGAGTTGTTGTCGCAGTTGGAATAGTCTATTAGGTAACATAACGCCGACCGCTGAACGCCGTTTTCTGTATAGCGGACTTCTATTCCGTTTTGCAGATAGTCCATAAAAATGGCGTTTTTCTGAACCAGCTCGCCGATTTCGAAATTGGTAAGTTTATTTATAGCGTCGGAAATCGCCTCCTCCGGCAATCCTGGATTGAGTTGATGAAGCGCTTTTTCCAGTTTTTCCATATACAATGGAGAATTAAAGTTCCGATTCTCCACGTCCGGACCGTAAACGTGGGAATACCCCATCTTTTCAAAGAGCTGAATTATCGCGGTTTCGTAGCTGGGTTCGGTGTAGGGCATGGTATTTCCTTTAAGAGTGTTATCAATTTTGGGTTGTGGGGAAAGAGTTTGAACCCTTTTCTTCGTTCCCGGATTTATCTATTCCTGTTCCCACGTCTTTAGACGTGGGGAATAAAAACTATTCAAAATTCGTAGCCCCCAGATTTATCTGGGGGATTAAACAAAGGCTTCTCTCCCCGAACGCTTCCCTTCCAATCCCTTCCCCGCTCCTGATGGAGCGGGGAAGGGATTGGAATTTGTGCGTTATAATATTATTTTTGTCGCATTTGATCCCACGCCTAAAGGCGTGGGCTACGATTTTTTCTTCTCTATATTATAACTACTCTCAGCTCATTCCTCCATCATTGCGGCAACCGCTTCCTCGGCTGTGTTGTACGGACCGTTGAGATTAACTCTGTTTCGGCTTTCGTTTACAGCTTGTCTGATATTCTCGGGAACGGTTTTGTGGCGAACATCAAAAGGTAACCCGTTATTCTCTACTGCGACAGTTAAAAATATTCTTACCGCTGTAGAAGTATCGAATCCCAGGCTTGCGAAAAGGTTGTCCGCTTGCGTTTTAAGGTCATCGTTAATTCTGATTTGCAAATTTGCCATAATAATCTTGTATTGAATATGATAATGGCGTTTTTGTTTTTATTTAATATTCTTTCTGAAGTTGAAACAAATAAAATATACAGGAAAATCGTGATCGTCTTTTGATAAAATTGTTTGAGCTATTTTGATTGGAGCATTAGGAGCAATTATTTGTTCCATTGCTCTTTTTACTTCCATATCATACGAATAATTTGATATATACTCAAGATACTTTTTCCAAAAAACGTCAAAATTCACGGCGGAAACATAAGCAACTATAAAAGTTGAAATTCCTAAAGCATTATAATTGTTAATTGTTTTATCAATATGCTTGTCAATGTAAGCGGTATCAACGCTGTCTAGTTTTAATCCTTCAAATAACCCTATTTCCTTTCCTTCTTTCGTTGATATTAGAATATCAACTTCGCCGGCGTTTTTCCTATTATAAGAAATGCCATGTCGAGTTTGATCTTTAATTTCGTATTTCTTCGTAAGCTTCAACATACTCCTGATAATATCATTAATCTCATCCTCGCCAGATTCTTCATTGAAGTTTACATTATTACTTATTAATTCTTTTCCAATTATTATTAAATCTTGAAGAACGGAATTAGCTTCAGCGAGAATTTGATTAAGTTTTTCTTCTTTTGAATGAGGAAGAACGCTTTCAATATTATCCGATATTAGAAAATGAATTTCTTTAACCAAAAAACCAGACTCGCTGGGCTTAAGAGACAATTCAATTTTTTCTTTAAATATTTTTTGGTTTGATTCTAATAATTTGATATTATCTTCTGAACCCTCAATTGTTATAACAAGAGCATTTTTATTCCAGTTGTCGCCTTTTAGTCCTGCATAATAAGCTAAACCAACATCCTCATACTCGAATTTGCATTGCTGAAACGCATCGAACAATTCCTTTCTGTAAGAACCCTGTAAATATTGTTTTAATCGAGTTTTAAAATTATCTGGTATTACATACGTAAAATCATATTGTCCCATTTTTTTCTCCTTAATTACTGGATACTATCTTGCATACTTGGCGACAGTATCTATAATTTCTGCTCTGTCTTCGGGAAGTACGACAATTTGAAATTTCAATTCTGAGCGTTGGTTTTCTATCTCAAATACATGAATCATCGTTAATAATGATTCTAATGCCATAGATTTACTCATAAACCCGGAATTGCTCAAATTATTATTGCTGCCAAATAATGGAACTGAAACAACTCTCCCATGATTTTCATTCGCAATTGTTTTAAAAAATTCACGAATAGACGTTATATAAAAATCTTCTGGCTGATCATTTTTATTTCTATCTGTAAAAGCCATTAAATATATTATTTTTGATTCTTTATCTATTCTGACAGTTGTTCCATAATCACGAGGTTTAATCTGTCTATTTTTAGGAACGGAGAGTTGTTTCTGGATTTCTTGCTTTAATAACGAAATATCATTAGGATAATACATTTTAACAAATTTCGCTAATAATGATAAAGATGATATATATTTTTCATCGGGTTCAACATCAAAATTTAGATTTGTAGTAATTACAAAACAATCCTGTTCCAATAAATCGTCAAATTTCAATGTTACGGTTGATTTTCCTATGGTAGATATTCTAAATTCTTTGAGAATATAAGAACCCACTAATGGTATAATAAATGCTAATGCGAAGATAGCTAATACTATACAAATTAGAGCCAGGCATGATAGGTAGTTTTGCAATGGTATTACTGCAAAAATTCCAATTAAAACTGAGAATTTAGCTATCCAATGAGAAAACCTAGAACTAGCATATTTCAAATGTTTTTTAAACTTCTGATTTATTAACATTTAATCTAATGTTTCAAAGGCTTCCTCTACACTCTCGTAGTCCCAATAGAATTTTCCATTCGAATACATCAACATCGGAACATGAACATTCGTTTTATTAACAACGGATTCAATACACAAAGATTTCTTAACTTGGATCGATTTGTAAAGAACAATGATAGGCAATTTGTTCCTAACAGCATAGTCACATTCAAATTCAACGAATGATTTATTTAACGTGTATTTATATCGACAATGATCATAATCCTTGCAATACATACAATAACCTGCACGCGATTTTTTAGTGTGTTCTCCAATTATGAGAACAAATGCTTTGGAATGATCCAAATTCTGAGCGCAATTCCTTTTGATATTACAGTTATTGGTTTTATCACTACGACATTCGCTCAACTCATGAGCATCCCCAAATGATAGTTCTCTATTACTACTCTTATTCCAGTGACAAAGTATATCAACAGCATCTTTGTCATAATCCCAATCAGCAGCAATATATGTTCTGGTTCTATAAGCCATAATACTCCTTTTTCTATGGTTATTAAAAACTCGAATAAATTGGAAGGTGTATCTGCGACTGTTACTATTTGGTATCCATATATCATGCTCAATTTTCCATCTTTGAGCAATGATTATTTTGTAAATTGTTGTATAATCACTTCATTTAGCATATATTATACCACATCAACAATTATAAGTCAAGTCCCCCAATAATTAAAATTGTAACAATTAAACATTAATTTCGCCGCTCATCAGTTTTGGAACAAGTGCGTCGCGGAGAGAAGACAAGTTATTAATCTCAAGTCTGTTTATATATACTGTTTCAAGCATAGGTGAAACAATTTGATTGAATTGCTCAAAATATTCAGTTGTAGGGATATAAATAGGATATTTCATAATCTGCTGTTTATCGCCGCGAGGCATTTTTGTTCCTTTTACGCCTGCTACCACATAATCAAAAAATTTATCTGAATACAAAGCGCTATAAAGATATGTAGAAAGCTCACGATTATTGGGTACAAAACAGAGAACATCCGTTGAACAACCACAATCTGAAAAACAATAAAGGATTTTTTTGAAATTAGGTCGTATATTAGATACAAGAACATCTCCTTTTTTACATGCTGTTGTCTGCTTGATATTGGGAAGAGAAGTAGCCTGCAAAGCGCCTTGACGATTTGGCTGCATATTCTCTGTTGAGAAATAATTATCTAATGTTAGATATTCAACATTAACCTTATTATTTGAATAACAACATATATCGGAAATTGTCCCCATTTTCCAATCCTTTGGCATTTTTCCGCCAAAAGGTTCGAAATCGACAAACCACGACTTGAATATCGCTTGCGCTTGCTGCTCTAGGTTGGCGTTAATTCTGTTGTTTAACTCGATTTTGTCTGATAATGTAAAGTAAAAGTCCCCAATAATATGTTGGATAGATAAAGGTGGTAGAGGAATAGAAAGCTCTTTCAGGAACTCTTTTTTAAAGTGTGGAATAGTATCTCCAACACTTGTAATCCTAATTTGTTCCTGTAATTCTCGACTTCTTAATAACGCAAGTAGATATTTGTTATAAAGCTGGGAAGAATCAGATCTAAAAGCCATCATATCCTGTGCTATACAGAAATCTATATTTTCAGGGCAAAAGCATACTCTTCCTGGCGTTCCCTTATTCACAAATATTATATCTCCACTTTGGGGATGAGCGCGAAACCAATTCTCGTAGGTATCCCTTGAAATATACCTGACTTTTTCATAGACCGGATATAAATTTTCATTTCTAATACAGTTTGTAGCAATAAGGACTATCTCACAAGCTTCTTCTTGCGAAACTGTTGGAACGGTTTTCCCACGATTATCAACAATGAACTCTAAAAGGTCAGGTAATGGTTTTTGCGGATAATCTTTCCAAATGTTAACCATAATTTAATAGTCCTTATTTTTAATTTTTCAAGTCGTATAATTAGTATTTTTTCGTTCTTCTTTTGCGGGCGACACGCCCGCGATCCAGCAGGGCTGGCGTCTTTGGGAACTCCTAAGTGAACTTCTATAGGCGCTTCTAGGGGAACTGATGCGAAGGCTGCCACGAGTGTTCCCGAGATTATAGAAACTTCTTTGGGAAGTTCTTTGTATATTTTAGGAGCTTCTATAGACGCTCTTTAGGCGCTTAAGGGAAATCTTTTATTCCCTTGTTTTTACTGAACCAGCCATCTGTCGTCAAGCTCTTTTTTCAAGTCGTCAAAAGCGAAAATGTATTTTTCTTTCAACGACCGGATTACGTTCAGCGTTTGTTCATCGCTGTAAGTATGAGCTAATACGTTTCGGGTTTTGAGAAGTTCGAGCCACTGTTCCTCGTCGCTAATCATGCCGCACTGAAAAGCCGTTTTAATCAACGCTCTCGGAGAGCCGATTTTATCTTCAAATCTGCCGTGTTGTTCAAGAACTTCCTTCATCAGTTTCCAGGACTGTTCAAAGCATATCTCGAATAAACCAACAATGCCGGTTTGTTCAACGATTGAATACGGTTCATTGAGTTTCACGCCCTCATGCAAATTAGCAAGAGCTTTACAGAAATTATTATACTTTTCCATAAATAACCACTCCGTCTCTTTCTATCTCCTTTTGTAGTTTCTCGCTGACGTCTTTATCCAGATTAACTACGTCAAACTTTAAAAGCGTCCACGCTTTTTCTTCTAAATCATAATAAAAATTCATAGCGTCGCCGCCAACGACAGCAAGATCGATATCGCTTCTTTCGGTATGCGTTCCTCTTGCTCGCGAACCAAAAAGAATAACTTTTTTAATGTCATTCTTCTTTGCTAACGCTATAATATCTTCTAAAGCCCTGTCGGGAATATTATATTTCATATCCGATTCCTTTCAGTTTCTCTCGAATTTCCTTTTCCAGTTTGCGGGATTGTTTGAACATTTCCGAAAGCTCCGACGTCAGCCGCGTCATCTTTTCCTCGAACGGCTCCCCGTCGTCTTCCTGTTCCTCAATTCCAACGTAGCGCCCGGGCGTGAGGATGTAATCCTGCCCGGCGATTTCCTGAGTTGTCGCAACGGCGGAAAACCCTTTGACTGCTTTTAACTTGCCGTTCTGAAACTTATGGAATGTATCGGCAAGTTTCTCGATGTCCTCGTCGGTAAAATCGCGGTGTTTGCGGTCTACCATATAGCCCATTTTGCGGGCGTCAATAAACAGAGTTTTTCCTTTCTGCTTTTTGTTTTTGCTGATAAACCATAGCGTAACAGGAATGGTTACGCTGTAAAAAAGCTGCGTCGGCAGGGCGACGATGCCCTCAATCAAATCGGCTTCAATAATTTTTTTACGAATCTCGCCTTCGCCGCTTGTTTGCGTTGACAGCGCGCCGTTGGCAAGGACAAGCCCGATTTTGCCGTTGGGGGCGAGGTGATGTATCATGTGTTGTATCCAGGCGTAGTTGGCGTTGCCTGCTGGCGGAATCCCGTATTTCCAGCGAACGTCGTCTTTGAGCTTGTCCTGTCCCCAGTTGGACAGGTTAAACGGCGGATTTGCCATGATAAAGTCCGCCCTGAGCGTATTATGCAGATCGTTGAAAAACGTGTCGGCGTGGTACGGTCCGAGGTCGGCGTCAATTCCGCGGATAGCCATATTCATTTTCGCCATCTTCCATGTATCGGCGTTGGATTCCTGACCGTATACAGAAATAGCGCTTCTGTTTCCGCTGTGCGCCTGAATGAACTTTGCGCTCTGAACGAACATTCCGCCTGACCCGCAGCAGGGGTCGTAAACGCGGCAGTTGTTAAACGGGTTGAGAATAGAAACGATTGTTTTAACGATGCTTGACGGCGTATAGAATTCGCCGCCTTTGACGCCTTCGTATGCGGCGAACTGAGCGATACAGTATTCATACGTTCTGCCGAGAAGGTCTTTGCTGTTTTCCGTATCGCTCATGTCCATATTGGTGAACAGATCGACGACTTCGCCCAAAACGCGCTTGTCGAGGTCTGGACTGGCGTAATTTTTGGGCAGAACGTTTTTCAACGACTTGTTTTCCTTCTCAATGGCTCTCATAGCGTCGTCGATAACCGTTCCGATTTCCGGCGTGTGAGCCGCGGCGGACACCACAGACCAACGCGCTTTTTCCGGGACGAAAAACACGTTCTCCGCAAGGTACGCGTCCGGCTCGTTTTCAAAACCGTCCCCTTCCTCGACAAGTCGTTTATAGATTTTCTCAAACGCGCTGGAAATGTACCGCAGGAAGATAAGCCCCACGATAACTTTTCGGTATTCGGCGGCGGGAATGTGTCCCCACAAGACGCAGGCTGCGTCCCAAATCTCTTTTTCAAAACCGATGTTGGCGTTATTGACCATGATAGACTATTATAATAAAGGGGAACTGATGAGAAGGAACCGGGAGAGACTGGAAATTCCAGCCTCTCCCAGCTTTATTTATCATTCGCTTTTAAGAACCGGCTTTTTCGCGGCGGTTACTTCGTCCGGACGGCTGATGGCAGTCGTGTGCGGAGCGTGATGGAGGTATTCAGAATCCATCTCGACAATCTTTTTCAGACTTTCGACGGTGTAGTCCAGCATAGCCAGCGGTTCCGTTTCGGTCGGCTCGAACATGAGGGATTCATGAACGATCATGGGGAAGTAAATCGTCGGGGCGTGAATGCCGAAATCGAGAAGCCCTTTGGCGATTTCCATCGCGCTGATTCCCTTTTCCTTTTTGAGGGATTCCGCCGAGGCGACGAACTCGTGCATGGGGTGTTCCGGGTGCGGAATGGGCAGGAAATCCTTGACCCGCGCTGCCAGGTAGTTCGCCGCCAGAACGGCTCGCTGAGCGGTTTTGCGAATCCCGTCCGCTCCCAAAACGCGAATGTATCCGTACATACGGACAAGGACGCCCACCGATCCGAAGAACATGCGGACTTTCCCGATGCTGTGTTCGTTTCCGAAGTCGAGCTTGTATCCGTCGTCGGTTTTAATAACGCGGGGATGGGGCAGGTAATCTTTGAGGAAATCGGCGACGGCAATCGGGCCGGCTCCGGGACCTCCGCCGCCGTGAGGAGCGGCAAACGTTTTGTGCGTGTTGAAGTGCATCATGTCCGCGCCGAAGTCGCCGGGACGGGCGATGCCCATAATCGCGTTCATGTTGGCGCCGTCTACGTAAACCAGCGCGCCGGCGTCGTGAACCATCTTCGCGATTTTGGAAATGTTCGGGTCGAACAACCCCAGCGTGTTCGGGTTGGTAATCATGAACACTGCCGTTTTGTCGGACAGTTTCGACTGCAAGTCGTCCAGATCGACCAGCCCTTCGGGAGAGCTCTTGCAAACGACCAGCTTGAATCCAGCCATGGCGGCGGACGCGGGGTTGGTGCCGTGAGCGGCGTCGGGGGTAACGACTTCTTTTCTGTCCGGGTCATGTTCGCGGAAATACTTCGCCGCCACTTCCAGAGAGTTGAACTCTCCGTGAGCGCCAGCCGCCGCCTGCAGACTCACGTTCGGCAGCCCGGCAATCTCCGCCGTCCATTGCTGAACTTTATACAGCAGTTCCAGAACGCCCTGAACAGTCGATTCCGGCTGGTACGGGTGAAGGTCGCAAAAGCCTTCCATGGTCGACCACTTATCGCAGCATTTCGGGTTGTACTTCATCGTACAGGAACCGAGCGGATAGAAGTTGGCGTCGACGTTGTAGTTTTTGGACGACAGGTTGACAAAATGACGAACGACGTCAATTTCAGCCAGTTCTGGCAGGCGGGGCGTCGATTCCGCCAGTTGGTTTGCCGGGAATTTCTGAGCGAAATCCACAGCGGGAACGTCCAGTTTCGGGAACCGCAGCGCGCGCGCTCCAGCATGGGACGTTTCCGAAAGCAGTTGTACGGGAAAATCTTTCATAACAAATACTTGAAAAAAATGTACGTTCCGCGAGAGGGCTTGATAATTTGGAAAATGATTCTTTTGGGTTTGTCCAAGCGAATATGTAAACATAAGCTGTCGCCTGACGTTTGCCTCTCGCTATTATTTATTCTACTATTTTTCAGAAATAATTCAAGTATGCACTTCCCTTCAAAAATCTGAGGATGAACGCAAATATTTCTTGCGAAAAATGATAAGATGAATATAGGATCGCGTCTCGAAGAGACGCCATTTCTATAACCGTCGACTTTAGTCTACGGACGGCGAAACGATCACCCCTCATATCTAATCGAGTCAATCCCTTTTCTTCCTCTCCCTCACGTCTGGCGTGAGGGAGAGGAAGAAAAGGGTATTTGTCGATTATTTTATTATTTTCGTATCATTTTGTCCGTGGGTTTCACTCACGGCTATTAAAATTGAACCGCTAAAGCGGTTCTAGCGGAACGCTTTGCGTCAGTTTTTAATTACTAATTGCTAATTAATAATTACTAATTTATCCTTCCGCTCCGCCCCCTTGCTTTTATCTCTTTTATATATATAATTGGATAAAACGGTCAAAGCAAGCAGGAAGCGAATTACATGACGACGCCGTCGTCTTTAAGACCGTAAGGATTTTTTAATAGCTGATAAAACAATGAGCAATAGACGTATACCACGCATATTGGGCGAAAACAGACTTGAATTAAAATGCATGGGAATGTTTGCCATCAGTATGGTTATTGTTATCGCTTTGTCTTTTACGCCTATCTGGTTTGCGGCAGAAAAGCTCATTGCCAAACAAAATCCACAGACGGGTCGTCTGCTGGTTGACGAAGTCGTTCTGATTAAACACTGGGAAGCGTTCGACGCCAACGAGAATTTTCAGCTCGTTCCCAAAGTCGTTCAATCGCAGCTGACACAGCAGAATTTTGAATATCAGGTTCTCAAACCGGGAGTTCCCAACGATAAACTGGATGAATTTGGTCGCGAAGCTATGGAACGCTTTGCATCTGTTATTCCAGACCGATTCAAAGAGAATCCTGATTCGACAGCGGAATCGGCTCAAAACAATGCGCCTGCGTCAACGTTTGAATCCGGTTCAGACGATGCAGCGGAACAAAAGAAAGAGTTGTTTGTCGATCAGGCTATAGAGCCAGACTACGTTGGACGACTCAATAACGGGAACTATGAATATTTTCAAGCCGTTCGAGCGCAGCGATCGTGCATTACAGGATATTGCCATCCGGAACTGCAGCCGCAAAGTCTGACAGCTTTGCCGGGGACGATTATTCCTGGGGCGCCTAATATTCCGCCGTCGTCTTTGGACTCTGCCGATTCAAACGAATCTCCTGACGGAAAACTCATGGCTGTCGTTCAGGTTAATATTCCGCAGCTTCCTATGCAAAAGCTTGTCAAGCAATCATTCAATTCGCTTCTTGCAATTGGAATTATTGCCTTGTTTTTAGTGCTTATCGCCTTTTATATGACAATTCGCGCTGTGATTATCAGACCTCTAACGTACCTTCGGGGCGTTGCAGACGCGGTTTTCCATGGCAATACTTCTTTGAGAGCAGATCTTCATACAAAGGACGAATTTGAGGCTTTGGCTTCCGCATTTAACCGAATGCTTCGAAGTCTTATTTCAGCTCAGGAAGAATCTCAAAAAGCGAAAGACGCATTGAAAGTTCAACTTGGCGAAATGGAACATAAAAACGCTCAGCTTTTTGAAATTAACCGGGTTAAAAGCGTTTTCTTGTCGACAATGAGTCATGAGCTTCGCACCCCGCTTAACTCCATTTTAGGGTTTAGCGAAGTCCTGGGAGGAATTGAACAGCTCGACGCCAAGCAGAAACGGTACGTTGCCAATATTCAGTCGTCTGGAAAGATGCTTCTTGCCATGATTAACGACATTCTCGACCTTGCCAAACTGGACAGCGGGAAAATGAACGTCAATATTACGGAATTTCCCATAGAACGCATTGTTTCAGCGCAGTGCGACATGGCGCGTCCTTTGGCGGAAAAGAAGAGCATCGCTTTGATCGAAGAGGTTCCAGAAGGATTGCCGCTTATACGGCAGGATCAGAATCGGCTTCAGCAGACGCTTAACAATCTGCTTTCAAACGCTATCAAGTTCACTCCGGAAGGCGGCACTGTAAAAGTTACTGTTCAGCGGGACGAAAGCGCGGATATGCTTGTCATGTCCGTTTCCGATACGGGCGTTGGCATTTCAGAAGAAGACCAGAAAAAGATTTTTGAAAAATTCAGACAAGGGTCGTCTGCCAGTACAGATTCCGTTATGACGCGTGAATACGCTGGAACTGGATTGGGCTTGTCAATTGTCAAAGAAATATGTAAACTGTTGCAAGGAGAAATCACCGTCGAAAGCCAATTGGCTGTCGGAAGTACTTTTACCGTTCGAGTTCCCTGGAAACTGGAAAACGCTCCAAAGTCCGAATCGCCGCTCAGTTTAGAGCTGGAAGCGTTTAGCAGATCCGCCTTTGATCGTTCCGGAAAAAAGGGAACTGGAGACAAACACAATGAATGAAATGCGTTTTGTTTGCTGGACTCAGCCGAAGCTTTGTTCTGCATAACAGGCGCGCTAACTATAACATTAACAACTAAAGTTTTATGACTAAAATAGCTATTGTTCAACTCAACCCGATACTGGGCGACTTCGATCAGTCTGGAGCGAAGATTCTCGACGCGTTTAACAGAATTCCCGATTTGGATTCCTGGACGGAAGACGACTGGATTGTCTTTCCGTTTGGGGCTCTGAGTGGTTTTCCGTTGGAAGATCTTCGATTCAATTCCGGGTTCGTTCACGCCTATAAACAGGCATGGGACAGACTCTCGAAAAAGCTTCCCCAATGCAAAGCCAATCTTGTTTTCCGACATCCAGGCTCGCCGATTGACCATCGCGTTTTGGAATACGGCAAGTTCCGAACGGAAAACGATGCGGTTGACTACAGAATTCTTATCGAAACGAACCCTGTTTCGTTTAATATCAACCCCAATCAGCTGATTTATACGGAATTCAAAAAGCTCTGCGCTGACCGCGGCAGACCGGGCGTTTTCTGCAATCTCGTTGGCGGACAGGACTCGCTCATGTTTGAAGGCGGCTCGTTCGTTTGTAACGAAAAAGGACAGGTTATCGCTTCCGCCAAACGCTGGGAAGAAGACATTGTCATCTGTTCGCTGGACGATGCGCCGATTCAACCTGAAGTCGGAGCTTCTGCGGTTCCCTCTCCGGAAGAAAAACGTCTGGAAGACGTCTACCACGCGCTGAAGATGGGAATTAAAGACTATGTGGAAAAGAACGGGTTCGACGGCGCTGTTATTGGTCTTTCTGGCGGAATCGATTCCGCTCTGGTTGCTGCGTTGGCTGTTGCCGCGTTGGGTCCCAATCGCGTTACCGCTGTTACAATGCCAAGTCAGTATTCCTCGTATGAAACGCTTCGCGACGCCAAACTGCTGGCTAACAATCTGGGATTGAAACTTCATTCCCTGCCCATTAAAGAACCGTACAACGCCTTTAACAGCGTGTTGGCTCCGGTTCTGAAACAGTTTGACGCTCAGCGCGACCCGCAAAACCTGACGGATCAGAACCTTCAGGCGCGGCTTCGAGGCGTCTATCTGATGGCGTTGAGCAATCGCACTGGGCGCATTGTTCTCAATACGTCCAACAAGTCGGAAGGCTCCGTTGGCTATGGCACGCTTTACGGCGACTTGGTTGGCGGCTTGAGCGTTCTGATTGACCTTTGGAAAACCGACGTCTGGGCGTTGTCACGTTGGATTAACAAACACGCCGGAAAAGAGGTTATTCCCGTTTCCACGATTGACCGCGTCCCGTCTGCGGAACTGCGTCCTCATCAGGAAGACCGCCATTCCATTCCCGACTATCCTGTTCTCGACCCGATTATGAAAATGTTTGTTGAGGACGAAAAATCGCTAGAAGAAATCGTTGCCTCCGGGTTTGACCGTTCTGCGGTAGAACTGGCTTTGAAGCTTTACAACCGCAACGAGTTCAAACGCCGTCAATGCCCGCCGGGACTGTATTTGACGTCTTGCCCGCTGGCGCAGAAACAGCGTCCAATGACAAGTCGGTTCACGGAATAATTTGCAATTAGCAAATAATCCCTTTTAAAATTCTCGCAACTCGCTCCGTGGGTTAAAACCCACGGCTAATAATATTAAACCGCTACGCGGTTTTAGAAGAACGCATTCGCGTCTGTTTAAAATTTCGCAACTCGCAACTAAAATGACACAATCAACCAAGTACCAAAAGATCGGCGCGTTAGAAAACGTTGAACAGTTCAAAAGCTACTGCGCTGAAATAGGAATCGACCTTCCCTGCGACGACGAAATCCTTTCGGAAGAGCAGGGGTCGCCCATGGCTCAGCCGCTGGCGATTGGAACCAAAATCGTCGGCAACCGCTGGGCGATTCATCCCATGGAAGGCTGGGACGCCAATCCGGACGGCTGCCCGTCAGAAACTGTGCTGCGCCGATGGAGCAATTTCGGACGCTCGGGCGCAAAGGTCATTTTTGGCGGCGAGGCGTTTGCCGTGCGTCCAGACGGCCGCGCTAATCCCCGTCAGCTGTACTACAATCCAGACAACGTCGACAAGTCTCTGGAATTGCTGCGTCAAACGGTTGTTACAGCTCATGAAAACGTTTTTGGCGCGGGTTCGTCTTCCGACTTGCTTTTGGGATTGCAGCTGACCCATTCCGGGCGGCAGTCCATCCCGACTACAGCAGGACCCGAGCCGAGAATTGCGTATCATCACCCCGTTTTGGACAAGCGCAAAGGGATTGATCCGAACGACGATTCCAAGATTCTTACCGATGAAGAACTGTACGAATTGACGGACTGTTACGTTGACGCGGCAAAAGCGGCTCAGCGAGCGGGCTTTGACTTCGTCGACGTCAAACATTGTCACGGCTACCTTGGTCACGAACTGCTTTCCGCGTACGACCGTCCCGGAGACTTTGGCGGTTCGTTGGAAAATCGAACCCGATTCATGCGAATTATTATCGACAAGATTCGCGCTGCATGTCCGGGACTGATGATTGGCGTTCGCATGTCGCTGTTCGACATGGTTCCCTATCAGCCAGACCCGAACGACGCGGAACCCGGCAAGCTGGGGCGAGGCGTTCCGGTAGAATACACGCTGCCGTATTCGGGCTTCGGATTGAATCGAAACAACCCGATGGAAATCGACCTGACGGAACCGATTCAACTCATTGAGATGGTAACCGCTCAGCCAACAGCCGACAGCCCCAAACCGTCGGCGCATATTGATTTGCTCAACTTGACAGCCTGTTCGCCGTACTACACGCCGCACGCGTCGCGTCCAACGTTTTTCCCTGCGTCCGACGCCTATCAGCCGCCGGAAGACCCGCTTTTGGGCGCGTTCCGCATGCTCAATGAGGTGCGAAAAGTCAAAGAACGATTCCCGTCTCTCCCGATTATCGGAACGGGTTACACGTATTTTCAGGATTTCCTGCCGCAGGTGGCGCAGGCGGTTGTTCGCGCCGGCTGGACGGACATGGCGGGCATCGGACACATGGTTTTGTGCTATCCCGATATCATCGCCGACTCGCTGGCTGGCAGACCGCTTGACAAACGCCGCATTTGCCGCACGTTCAGCGACTGCACAACCGCGCCGCGCAACGGCATCATCAGCGGCTGTTTCCCTCTGGACGAGTTCTACCGCAACCGGGAAGAAAACGCTGTCTTGCGTGACAAAAAAGCGCAGATCCGAAAGAAACTTGGGGGAAAGTAGGCAATAGGCAATAGACAATAGGAGTGAGGAGTTGACGCAGGGAACAGTTCCGAATTGTTCGGGGAATGAGTGGCTGGTTTCAGACGACGGTCTGGAAACGCTCAAGCTCTGGCGTCAACGAATCGCCGAGTATCCAGATTCTTTCAAGCTGGACGCGGCGATTCGGAAAGAACTCCCCTTCGACCGCGCCGTCGCTATATCGGGTCAGCTTGCGCTGAATGAAAAGGTCAAGCGCAAGTTCCCGGATTTGCCCTTCTTGCTTGTAACAGACAAAGGGCTTCAGCAGGCGACGGATTCTTTGATTGCTCAATATAAACGCGACGCCGCGTTAAAGGAGTTGCCCTCTGAAAGCGTTCGTTTTGCCGACCTTTGCTGCGGCATCGGCGGGGATCTAATCGCGTTCGCGAAAGCCGTTCCGTCCGTTGGGGTTGACATTGACCCGACAACCGCGCTGTTCGCTCAAACCAACTGTCGACTGGCGGGAACTGACGCTAAAGTATTCTGCTGTTCAGCGGAAGAATTCGATTTGTCAGATTACAATCTCGTTCATATCGACCCGGACAGACGCCCCAGCGGGCGAAGAACGACCAATGCGGATTTCTTTCAGCCGCCGCGCGAGTTCATCGACCAGCTTGTCAGCCGCGTTGGACAGGTTATTGTCAAGTCTGCGCCCGGTGCGAGCATTCCAGAGCTGTGGCGTCAAAACGCTCAATGGGAATGGATTGAACATAACGGCGAATGTAAACAAGCCGTCGGCTGGTTCGGATTCAAAAGCCGCCTAGGCGACACGATTCGCGCAACGATTGTCTCGGAAACGGGTGTTGAATCCTTTTCCGCCCCTGCGCCGAAACGCTCAGGCGTGTTGTCGTATCAGTCGCAAAAGACGATTCAGCCGAGCGACTGCAAATACATTTACGCGCCAGCGCCGTCGCTGTCAACGTCCGGACTGATTTCCGCGTTCTGTCAGCACTTTGGTTTATCAGAGCTATCTCCCGGCGGGTATTTGGGGTCAAACGAACTGTTTGTTTCTCCGTTTGTAACAGCGTTTGAAATCGAGGAAGTTTTTCCGCTCAACGCGAAAAAAGTCAAACAGGGCTTGAAACAAAGAGGCGTTGACCGTATAATAATTAAAAAACGAGGCGCCGTTCCTGAACCGGAGGAATTCCTCAAGAGGCTGGGATTCCCCAATTCCGCTTCGCCGGACGCGCTGACGCTGCTGCTGTTCGACAAATACGCGATTTTAGGGATTAGACAATAGTATAACTATTCCCTATTTCCTTCTCCCTATTCCCTAAATTATGAACAATACCGAAAACGAACCTGACATGCGCCATAAAAGAAACCGTTTAATCGCCTTTGTTGCATTTACCGGAATTGTTGTTGCTGCAACAATCGCCGCCGCACAGTTTTCCTGGTTCTCCGGGCGCAAGCCGCTCACGCCGAAATACCAAAGCAAACTCCGGCTGTCGGACATCCCGTTTAACGGTCAGCAGGCAATGGAGCATCTCAAAGCTCTGTGCGACATCGGTCCGCGCTGCACCGGGTCGGAGGGCATGAAGCGTCAGCAAGAGTATATAATCAACTACTTTCAACAGTTTAATTGCAAAGTTGAACGGCAGCTTTTCGACTACCCCCACCCGCTGACGAAAGAGAAAACGCGGGGCTGTAATATTATCGTTCGATGGCGTCCGGAACGAACGGAACGCATTTTGCTGTGTACGCATTACGACACGCTCCCGTATCCGATGAATGACAAACGCAATCCCAAAGGCCGTTTCGTCGGAGCGAACGACGGCGCCAGCGGAACCGCGATTTTAATGGAACTGGCGACGTGGATGGAAAAGGGTCAAACCGCAATCAATCCCAAATTCGGCGTCGATTTCGTTTTTCTGGATGCGGAAGAGTTTCTGTTTTCCCGAACTGGTCGCTTTTTTGTCGGGTCTGAGTTTTTCGCGTCACAGTACGCCGCCAATCCTCAGCGTGGATACACATACGTCAAAGGCGTTTTGCTGGATATGGTTGGCGACTCCGATTTACAGATTTATTACGAACGCGTTTCGATGTCGTGGCGCGACAGTTCGCCAATCGCTCGAGAAATCTGGCGAGTCGCCGCCCGGCTCAAAGTCAAAGAGTTTATTCCTACGACAAAATATGATATCAACGACGACCATATAATGCTTCACAGCCGCGGCAATATCCCCTGTATTGACATAATCGACTTCGATTATCCGTACTGGCACACCATGGACGACGTCCCGTCCAACTGCTCCGCCCTCTCGCTGGCAAAAGTCGGCTGGGTGATTGCAGAATGGCTTAAAGAAACCAAATAGACGTTTATCCAATCTTCAACGCCTGAGCGGATTCGGCAAGCGCTCTTGCCTCGTCCTCAAAGGCGGCTTTTTCTTCCGACGTTGTCAGATTCGCCCAGCCGCGTTTTCCTGCATGCGGGGATTCTCTGGACAGCTCAACGTAAACGCCGTAATTGTAATTCGCCTCGCGCAAGGCGGCGAGAACTTCGCTGACGTCGACGTCGCCCTGACCGAAGGGCAGATGTTTATGCTCGCCGCGTTTCATGTCTTCCAGATGAATATTGACAAGGCGGTCTTTCCATTGCAGAATCGTCTCGCGAACGGGCTCGCCGTTACAAACCAGATGTCCGACGTCGATTGTCAGCTTTAATCGGTTGTCGCCGTCGAGATACTCTAACAGAGTCTGAAATTCCTGCATGTTGGAAATGAACATGCCCGGCTCCGGCTCGAAGGCGACGCTGACCCCTTTTTCCGCCGCGTAGTCCAGCGTTTGAGTCAGCCCTTCGATAAGATGCCAGAACAGAAACGCGCCGGGAGCGTCAATCGTCGACGCCGTTCTGTCGGACCCGTCCGGACAGCGGCCAGACCAAATCGATACGCAGTCCGCCCCGATTTGCGCCGCCATGTCGATAACGCGTTTATAGAACTCGACCCGCTCAAACCGTTCGACGACCGACGGGGAAATGAGCGTCGGTTCGTGCTTGACTTCCGGATTGAGCAGGAACCTCGCCCCGGTTTCCAGAACGAATCGAAATCCCCGCTCCGCCTTCCATTTTCGCAGCGTCTGAATTTGCTCTGCGGTTTGCGCCGCGCCGGGCTGAAGCAGTCCGTAATCGACCGTCAGTCCCAAACCGGCAAACCCGTTTTGCGCCGCCAGTTCAAGCGACTCTTCCAGCGAATGTTTCGGCAGTCCGTTTGTATTGTATCCGATGTAAAACATATTTTAATTATACATCAATTTTAGACTAAATCAAGGCTCTCACTGCTTGTTCTTCCCTTACTAAAGTTTTTTGGAAAGGGGAGTTAGAGGGGAAGAACCTTTTTTTCAAAAAAGGGCGGCGAGGCGCCGCTCCCAGTCCGCGCTACCGCGCGAGACGTATTATAACCGCTCCCGATGGTCGCTTTGCGTTTCTCGCAACTCGCAACTCGCAACTAAAATTTCCCTCTTGCTCTAATTACCAAAAAACGCTAAGATAGGGTATTGTAATAGACTAAACAATTATTTTACCTACGGATTTAATCATGTCCCTGACTCGCCGACAATTTGCTGCTGCGTTATTTTGCGCCGTTCTGGCAGGAACCGGTCGCTTTGATTCTGTATGCTCCGCTCAACAGAGATATTTGGACGCAGACGTTTACAAAGCGGAACTGTACGCTCTGACGGACGAACAAAAAGCCTATATTGACGCCGTCATTGACTTGGCGGAAGACCAGATTATTCCCCCGTCGATTGTAGAGAAATGCTTTTTCTACGCCAGAAAGAAAGCGCAGAAGCGCCGCCGCTACTACTATTTCCAAAAAGCTCTTGAGTTTGCTCTGAAAGAGAAGGGATACGATTTAGAAAAGTTGTTGTCGAAAAAAAGATAGACAATAGGCGCGAAGCGCATCCGCTAGAACCGCATAGCGGTTCAATTTTAATAGCAGTGGGTTTTAACCCACGTAAATGGAAGGCGGTAACGGAGTGAGCGAAGCGAGCGGAATTACGCAGTTCGCCGGAACGGCGAACAAAACGTTGGAATTGTGTTTAACAAATCGACGAAGCCGGAAACCTTCCCCGGATGGACTCCGCCCTCGGAGTTCTGCTTGACGGCGCAGCCGTCAAGAAAGCGGAAACCTCCAAAAATCCTTTTTCGCAGCGCAAAACATTCACCCTGCGGGTTCACAGACATCCTGTCCGCCGAAGCCTCTTTGCCCCGCTGAAAGACTTCGACGTAGCCGAAAACCTTACTGGATCGCGGACGTAAGTCCGCAACAGAATCGTGGCAGCCTCCAATAATCTTGAGAATACGGAAAGCCCGCCAGACCCGCAGGTTCGCGGACATCTTCGCCCGCCGAAGAAACCTTTTCTGTAACGATGCTGTATTCTTGACAGGAAATTCCATCTTTTTTCCTCTTGATCTATCTTTAAATTATAAAATAATTATGCAAATTTGTCAAACGGTCAAACAAATGTCCTTGTAACATTTGTTGTTACGTTTAAACTATTCATAATGTTACCCCCCCTACATATTTTTGATATGGTTTAAGATAATCAATTGATTTTCGAAATTTTTATTTTTATCGGAAACCGATAAAAATACCGGTTGTGTTTTATCTTACGCAGTTATTTCAATTTCCGCGCTTCCAACTTGTGTTTCTGCCATTTTAATTCCTTATGACTGACGAAGAACTTAAAAAATATAATAAAGACATTGATCAAACGGAAAGCGTTGGTTGTGGATGCGTTGTTTCCTTTTTTGTTTCCGCTATTGCAATTGTAGCCGTTTGCATTGGCGGTATTCCTAAGGAACAATTCATTCCAACGCTTCTTCTATTTTTATTTTTGTTTGGTGGTGGAAGTTTTCTTTTGACTTATCTATTTGTACGATCTTGGCTCATCTCCAAACCTGTTGACATTTATAAAATGAACTGCCCTAATTGTGGTAAAAAAATTATGCCTTTGGATATACTTCCTCCTGCTAGTCCTAATGATGGACCGCGTTGTCCTACTTGCAAGCAGTTGCTCAATCCATCCGTTTCTGATATAGCTACAGAAAATAACCCCGAAAAGACCACGTCTGAACGGGACGCATAAATGGGCTGGCGGAAGTGTTTGCAGTTCCGCCGATCCAGTTACATCCCCTTCTCGGCTCAACGTGAGGTTGCTTGAATTGTCACTTGAGTGTTTTTCGCGTTCGTAGATTTCTGGGGCTTCCGCAATTTCTGTTGCGGACTTACGTCCGCGATCCAGTAAGATTTTCGGTTTCGTCGCAGTGCGTGTGCGGGTCTTGTTTTCTTCGGCGGACAGAATGTCCGCGAACCAGCAGGTCAGACGGGCTTTCCACGTTCTTTAGTTTTTGGAGGCTTCCGCTATTTCCTTGACGGCGTAGCCGTCAAGTTGGACTCCGAAGGCTGAGTCCATCCGGGGAAGGTTTTCGGCTGCGTCG
The DNA here is from genome assembly GCA_017447745.1 of Thermoguttaceae bacterium. Taxonomy (GTDB): domain Bacteria; phylum Planctomycetota; class Planctomycetia; order Pirellulales; family Thermoguttaceae; genus RUG11551. Next base: position 6,158 of record JAFSMW010000059.1, on the reverse strand, counting down.
TTTTGTTATGCACGCTGCGAAAGGTTTGCAATCGTCGCAGTATCTTTTTCTCTTGCCCCGTAAAGGAGCAAGAGAAAAAGAGTGTTTGACGATTTTTTTATTATTGTTTTTCTTTCTTCCGTGGGTTTCACCCACGGCTAGAAACATTGAACCGCTATGCGGTTCTACACCCGGGAACTGACGTTCCCGGCTCGCCTAAATAACTTTGCGAACTTCGCGTACTTTGCGTGAGAATTATTCCGGGGGCTTACGCACCCCGGCTCGCCTTGTTCGCTACGTTACCGCCTTCCATTTCTTTGCGTTTTTTGCGGCTAAAATCTTTGGCGGCGTCTATGAGAGACGGCAGGGCGGTTTTCCATTGGCAGGCGAGGACGCCTGCGGTCGACGAGGACGCGACCCTCCGAAGAATAATCGGCGCGAATCCGTATTAGTTAAAAATTTAGAAAAGTTGCTGTCGAAAAGAAAATAGGCAGTAGGCAGTAGGCAATAGGCAATAGTAAATAGTAAATAGTAAATAGTAAATAAAATGAGGCAGTACGCAGTAGAGAAAAAATCACTACTGCCTACTGCCTCTTGCCTATTGCCTAAAAGGCTTATTTGACTTTCTTGAGAACAATACGGCTGTCAGCCAGCGAGCAGCCCTGTCCTTCGGCGTGGACGATAAGCGGGTTGATGTCCAGCTCGGCAATTTCCGGGTTTTCGGCAACCATGACGGAAAGACGAGTCAGGGCGTCTTCCAGAGCCGCCAAGTCGTGCTGACCCAGACCGCGGTAGTTGTTCATGAGCTTGTAAACCTTGGTGTTTTCCAGCATGGAGTGAATCCAGTACTGGCTCATCGGGGCGAGGCGGAACTGAACGTCTTTCATCAGTTCAGCGGTTGTGCCGCCCATGCCGAACATGACCAACGGACCGAACTTGGCGTCGCGGTTGCATCCGAGAATGACTTCCGTTCCCTTGGCAGCCATCTGTTCGATAAGAATCGAGTCGATCTTGGCGCCGGGGACGTTCTTGGCGATGTTCTCGTAAATCTTGTTGTATCCGTCGCGCGCGGCGTCAGCTCCGGTGATGTTGAGCAGAACTCCGCCAGCGTCGAACTTGTGTTTGACGTCGTCCGACATGACTTTCATAACGACGGTAACGCCCCATTCGCCAACGACAGCAGCGGCTTCGTCTGCGGATCTGACAACGGCGGACTTGAGCAACGGCATGCCGTAGCAGGCAAACAGCGGACGAGCTTCCGCCTGAGTCAGGTAAACAGAATCGTTGTCGCCCAGCTTTTCTTTGATCAGTTCAGCGCACTTGGCGGAATCTGCGCCAGCAATGGTCGGCGTGGAGTTGTCAGCGGACTGAGCAATGGTCTGAGTGAGGTTGTAGCCAGCAGCCAAAGCGCCGATGGCGTTTTCCGGGAAGGCGTAGTTCGGGACGTTTCCCGCGCGAAGGTTGGCGGCTCCGACTTTGACGGATTCAGCGCCCATGAACGCGCAGACAACCGGTTTACCCAACGTCTTGGCAACTTCAGGAATGATCTTGCCGATTTCGTCGGTGTCGGTCATGGACTGCGGGGTAAGAATAACCAGTCCCATATCAACGTCCGGATCAGACATGACGACTGTAACAGCGTCGGCGTAACGATCGTGTTTGGCGTCGCCAAGGACGTCAACCGGGTTGCGGACGGACGCGGCTGCCGGGAGCTTTTCTCTCAACGTAGCTTTGGTTTCGTCGGACAGCGTCGCCAACGTCAAGCCAACGCGTTCTGAAGCGTCGGTCGCCATGATGCCAGGACCTCCGGCGTTGGTGATAATCGCCAAGCGGTTGCCCTTCGGAAGCGGCTGATTGCAGAACAGAGCGGCGTAGTCGAAGAGCTGTTCAATGGAATCAACGCGGATGGCGCCGGACTGCTTGAGCAGAGCTTCGTAAACGGCGTCGTTGCCAGCCAAAGAACCCGTGTGTGACGAAACGGCTTTCGCGCCAGCGGCGGAACGACCGGACTTGAGAATCAAAACCGGCTTGTGCTTTTCCCACAGAAGTCTGCGAACCGCCTGGGTGAACCCTTCGCCGTCGCCGATAGCTTCCAAATACATTGCAACGACCTTGGTTTTGTCGTCGTCCGCCAGATAGTTGAGCAGGTCAACTTCGTTGACGTCAGCCTTGTTGCCGAAGGAGACGAACTTGGAGAATCCCATTTCACGCTGAGCGGCGAAGTCCAAAACGGACGTGCACAAAGCGCCGGACTGGCTAACAAACGCCAGCGAGCCGGAAAGCGGGGTCTGGTTGGCAAAGGATGCGTTGTAGCACGCGTCCGATTCCGCGTTGATAACGCCCAAGCAGTTCGGACCGACCAACGGAATGTTCGCCGCCTTGACTTTCGCCTGGAACTGCTTTTCCAGCTCAACGCCTTCGCCGCCGATTTCTTTGAATCCGGCTGTAATGCAGACGATGGCTTTAACGCCTTTTTCAACGCACTGATCGACAACGCCCAGAACGAATCCAGCGGCTACGGAAATAACAGCCAGATCAATGTCGCCCGGAACTTCCAAAACGGAGGTGTAAGCCTTCAAACCGCAGATTTCAGGAGCTTTGGGGTTGATCGGATAGATGTCGCCACTGAACGTCGCCTTCAGGTTTTTGACGATGTCGTTACCGCAGGTTCCGACTTTCGTGGACGCGCCGATGACGGCAATGCTTTTCGGATAAAACAGAGTGTTAATGCGAGACAGGTCTGCCATAGTCTAATTACCTCTAAATGGAATTACATGCTCTTGACGTTCTCCGTTTTGGAATGAGCGCATCCAACACGTTCGCGGTCAAGAACCAGTCTATAAAAATAATATACCAGCCGCCGAATCGTTCCGGGGGCTAACCATTGAATAAACCCGATCAGAGGGGATAACCCTCTAATCGATTTTCTTGATATATATTATAGACCTTTTTTTCCGATTGAAAAGTACCCGTGGAGGAGAAAAAGATTGGGGAATTATTAATGGGGAATTATTAATTATGAATTTAGAATGCGGAATTAGGAATTACGCAAAGAGTCCATCTCGAGAGGAACGCTTGCGGCGGAAGCTTCCAAAAAACTTCTGAACGCACTTGGCGCACCGTCCTGCTGGTTCGCGGACATCGTCCGCCGAAGCTTCCTTGCCCCGCTTAAAGACTTCGACGCAGCCGAAAACGTTTCCGGGTCGCGGACGAAGCCCGCCGAAATGTTTTTAAGCCGCAAAGAACGCAAAGGACGCAAAGAAACAAGCCCAGGAAATACTCACGTTACCCCCTTATCGACTAACAAGAAGTATAAAACCTATAAAAAGAAGAATTGGCGCAAGTACAAAACCGATCAAAAAAGAGAGCGTCAAAGCAAGCCAATGGGGCATAATGCGTTTTATCACCCAGTAAATCAGTAAGGATACTACCAATACTGCTAACAATTACTGCTAACAATGTATAAAATACAATAAGAAATTGGATATCCATAAAACGCAACTAAAAACAATTAAAATGAATCAACAATAATCCATGATTTTTTAAAACTTTGCGGACTTTGCGAACTTCGCGTGAGATTTTTCCGGGGGCTTACGCACCCCGGCTCGCCAACCTACTCGTGCTCCCCAATCATCTTCTCCATCCACACCATATCGTACCAGCGGTTGAACTTCCAGCCGCATTTATGGAAATGGGCGACGATGACGTATCCGAGCCGTTCGTGAAACCGGACGCTGTCCAGGGTCAGGTATTCGTCTTCCGGGTCGGGATAGGCGATACAGGCGTTGAGGTTCAGAATCCCCTGCTGTTTCAGGGCGGATTCCAGACGCTCGTACAGCGCTCGACCGATTCCGCGCTGATGAAAGCCCCGTTCAACGTAAATGGACGTCTCAGCAGAACGAAAGAAGGCGGCGCGGGGATGGAACGGCCCGGCATAGGCGTACCCGACAATGTCGGTTCCTGATTGGACATGGGTAACGCCAAATCCGGCTTTTTCGGAGGCAAAACCTTTTTCCTGCCACCCGTGCGGCTCGCACCCGATCAGGCGGTTATCGACCGTCGCGACAAAATACGGATACCGCTTGAGCGTCTTTTCCATCCGGCGCCGGATTTCATCAGCCGTCGGGGCGACGTATTCAAAAGAAACCGCCGTTTGAGTTACGTACGGCGCGTAAATCGCCGCGATAGCTTCCGCGTCGTCGCAAACGGCAGGTCGTATAACCAAGTCTGAAACAGTCATAATCCGAGTAAATTGTTATGAGTTAAAAGACAGACGTCTAACCTGACGCCATTCTAAACTTTATTATATCCCTCTGAAAATCCTGTCAAGCCATACGCTTGACAACGATTTTTTCTTATGTTAAAATAAAGCTGTTAGCTATTAGCCGCTAGCTGTTAGCTTGGGTATTTGTGGTTCTCAGCATTTTATTTTAACGCTGGAAGCTAAAATCACAAAGCTAGAAGCTAGGAGCTAGAAGCTAAAAGCTCAATATCAAAACGTACCCCAATTATCCTCAAACCCTTCCTGAAATCATGAAACTGAAAATAGCTTTCCTGTTGTTACTACTCGCTATTCTCTCGCCGTTCCCTGTTCAGGCGGAGATTCGCGTCGACGCTGATTTCCCCGGCGGAAACGTCAAGGTCGAGTCCATCGACCAGGGTGCGAGCCGCACGGGCGGAGAGGATGAGGTTATGTCTCCGAACGCGTCTGTTTCGGCGCAACCCTCATCCAATCAGGAACCGACCTTGTCGGGGGCGAACGTGGTTTGCGTCCGACCTGACCTGCGCGACACAAAGAGTAACTATTTCTATTTTTACTTCCGGGTTACCGGAGCGGAAAATCGAACTGTTACGTTCAAGTTCCCGGAAAAGTCCACGAATTTCGGCGCGGTCGGTCCGAACGTGAGCGTCGACGGCGGGAAAACGTGGAAATATCTCGGCGAGAAGGATTATTATGCCTCCGGGACGAAATTCCCCGCCGACCAGCATGAGTTTACGTGGTCGTTCGGTCCCAACGACTCGGACGTTCGGTTCGCGTTCGGTACGCCGTACACGCAGTCGAACTGGGACGAATTCATGGCTCAGTACCGCGCCCGGGAGGACGTTCGTTTTGAAACCCTCTGCCGTTCGCGGTTGGACAAACGCGACGTGGAACTCTTCCGCGTTCCGTATCTCGGGCAGGGAAAACCCCGGTTTTACCTCGCGTTCACAGCGCGCCATCACGCCTGCGAGTCCTCCGCCAGTCCGGTCATGGAAGGCATGATTTCGTTCTGTCTTTCCGACGCCCCGGAGGCGCAATGGCTTCGTCAAAACGCGGAAATCGTCTTCATCCCGTTCATGGATAAAGACGGCGTTGAGGACGGCGATCAGGGCAAAAACCGCAGTCCGCACGACCATAACCGAGACTACGTTCAGGAACTGTACCCGTCCGTCAAGGCGTTTAAGGCACTCATCGTAAAAGAATCTGAAGGGATTCCGCTCGTTTTTATGGATCTCCACGCTCCCAATATCCGCGGGGGCAACAACGAATTCTACTACTCCCACGGCCCCATTGAGATGGAAAAAATGAACCCGATCTGGAACCGTTTCCGCGAAAAACTGACAGAAAACCAAAAAGACGGAACGCTGAAATACGAGTCCAAGCGGGACGTGCCGGGGCGCAGCGACGGCAAATACAATTCGATCAGATCGTTTACCGGGAAAGATGGCAACCTGTCCTCCTCGAGAGTATGGATTCAAGGTCTTCCCAACGCCTACTTCGCCAACTGCATGGAATTCGGCTATTCCCTGTGCGGCAACGCGATTATCACGCCGGTATCAGGACGCGAACTGGGTCGAAACGTCATGAAAACCTTAGCTGAGATTTTACAGGAGGCGAAGGAGTAAAGAATCCTCACGCAAAGCAATGAAAGGCGGTTGGCGAGCCGGGGTGCGTAAGCCCCCGGAAGAATATCGAAGCGAACGTAGTTACGCTTTGAACCGCGCACGAACACAGATGAGCCGGCTCGCGGCAGTCCCCTGCCGCCGAAGAAATCTCACGCGGAGACGCAGAGACGCGGAGGAAGTACGCGAAGTTATTAATTGGTGAACGCTTGCGGCGGTAGCCTCCCAAAAACTCTTTCGCAGCAAAACCCGCCAGACCCGCTGGATCGCGGCTGTATCAGCCGCCAAAGAATCCT
>JAFSMW010000058.1 GCA_017447745.1 Thermoguttaceae bacterium | reverse complement strand
TCGTCACGGCTGATTCCCAAGCAGGTCTGGGTAAGGTCGTTGGTTCCGAAGGAGAAGAATTCCGCCTTCTTGGCGATGTCGCCAGCGTTGAGAGCGGCGCGCGGAATTTCAATCATCGTACCGACCATGTACTTCAGTTCGTCGCCAGCGGCGGCGTTTTCAGCGTCGGCGGCGGCGCGAATGATGGCTTCCTGGTTGGCGAATTCGTTCAAGCATGTTACCAATGGGATCATGATTTCCGGCTTGACGACGATGCCCTTCTTCTGGCATGCGATCGCGGCGCGAATGATGGCAGTCGCCTGCATCTTCGTGATTTCCGGATAAACGATTCCCAAACGGCAGCCACGATGTCCGAGCATCGGGTTGGATTCCGCCAAATCGTCAACGCGCTGCTGAATGAATTCAACAGTCATGCCGGTCTTGGCAGCCAGTTCCTGCTGTCCAGCCAGATCGTGAGGCAGGAATTCGTGAAGCGGCGGGTCAAGCAGACGAATGGTGACGTACTTGCCGTCCATAGCGGTGAACAGACCTTCGAAGTCTGCCTGCTGGAACGGAAGCAGTTTTTCCAAAGCCTTTTCACGGGCTTCGGTGTTGTCAGCCAGAATCATGGCGCGGAATTCGTCGATGTGATCGAAGAACATGTGTTCCGTACGGGTCAAACCAATGCCTTCAGCTCCGAGAGCGACAGCCTGAGTTGCCTGAGCCGGTTTGTCGGCGTTGGTGCGAATCTTCAGGGTTCTGAATTCGTCAGCATAGCCCATCAATTTGGCGTAGAGCTGATAAATCGGGGCGTCTTTAGGATCGAGCGTCTTGTCACACAGAACCTGGAGAACTTCAGACGGAGCGGTCGGGATCTGTTCGCCATAGATGTTGCCGGTGAATCCGTCAACGGAAATCCAGTCGCCTTCGTGGAAGACTTTGTCGCCGACGGTCATGGTCTTGGCGGCGTAGTCAATAATGATGCCGTCGCAGCCGCAAACACAGGCTTTACCGAGCTGGCGAGAAACCAGAGCGGCGTGAGAAGCGGCGCCACCGAAGGAGGTAACGATACCCTGAGCAACCTGCATACCGCGGAGGTCTTCAGGAGTGGTTTCGCGACGAACCAGAATCAACTTGGCAGTCTTATCCTTCTGGAACCATTTTTCGGCTTCGTCCGGCTGGAAGCAAATCTGTCCGGTGGCAGCGCCAGGACCAGCGTTGACGCCCTTGGCGATCGGTTCGTGACCTTTGAGACCAGAACCGGAGAAAATCGGCTGAAGCAGCTGAGCAACGTCGCCGGCGGGAACGCGTTTGACGGCGGTTTTCTTGTCGATCAAACCTTCTTCGCACATTTCAACAGCGGTGCGAACGTGAGCGAAACCGGTTCGTTTGGCGTTACGAGTCTGAAGCATATACAGCTTCTTCTTTTCGATTGTGAATTCGATGTCCTGAACGTCGTGATAAGCCTTTTCGAGGTTGAGAGCGACTTCCTGGAACTGTTCCCAAACTTCGGGCATGTCTTCGCGCAGAGAAATCTCAATCTTCTTCGGACGGCGAATACCGGCAACGACGTCTTCGCCCTGAGCGTTAATCAGGTAGTCGCCAGTAATTCCCTTGACGCCAGTGGCTCCGTCGCGGGTAAGAGCAACGCCAGTAGCGCAGTCGTCGCCCATGTTGCCGAAGACCATCGCCTGAACGTTGACGGCGGTTCCCCAAGTGTGAGGAATCGAGTATGTACGACGATAAACGATAGCGCGGTCGTTCATCCAGCTTCCGAAAACGGCGCCGATAGCAGCCCAAACCTGTTCCATCGGATCTTCCGGGAAGTCTTTGCCTGTCTGAGCTTTAACAGCGGCCTTGAATTCGGTAACCAGTTCTTTAAGAGCTTCAGCCGGCAGTTCGCTATCCAGATTTACGCCGTACTGAGCCTTTTTGGCAACCAGAATCTTTTCAAACGGGTCGATTTCAGTCTTGCTGGTCGGTTTCATTTCCAGAACGACGTCGCCGAACATCTGGACGAAACGACGATAGCAGTCCCAAGCGTAACGTTCTGAACCGGATTTTTCAGCCAAAACGCGGACGGTCTTGTCGTTCAAGCCGATGTTCAAAACGGTATCCATCATACCGGGCATGGATTCACGAGCGCCGGAACGGCAGGAAACCAACAGAGGCAGGTCTTCGGTGTCGCCGAACTTCTTGCCCATCGCGGCTTCAATGCCTTTCATTGCAGCTTCAACTTCAGCCTTGAGGCTTTCCGGATAAGTTTTGCCGTGTTCGTAGAAGTACGTGCAAACTTCCGTGGTGATTGTAAAACCAGCGGGAACCGGCAAATCATGAGCTGCCATTTCAGCAAGGTTTGCGCCTTTACCGCCGAGCAGTTCGCGCATGTCTTTGTTGCCATCGGCCTTGCCTTTCTCAAAACTATAAACGTACTTGGTCATGGATGAATACCCTTCTTGGCAGGTTGCCTGCCGTAAAAACGTGAAACAAAAAGACGGTTTGACTTCCGCCAGCCTTAGACGAGCTTACGATAAGCCAATTCGTCTACCAATAACTATAAAATTTCATATATTTTACCGGACTTCTAATTTTCGTCAAGAACCAGCCCCCCCCTTAGACGAAAGATTTCTTTAAAATATTATAGAGAGGCAGTAGGCAGTAGGCAATAGGCAGTAGTTTTAAGACAGTAGCGCGAAGCGTTTCCGCTAGAACCGCGTAGCGGTTCAATATTTGTAGCCGTGGGTGAAACCCACGGAGCGCCAGCGAACGGAATTACGCCGTTCGCCGCCAGGCGAACCTAATAATTGAGAATAAGAATTTTCTTTGACCTGCGTTTTGAGTAATTGCTAATCGCAAATTGCTAAATGCTAATTCTACTCGACCAGTTCCAATCATTTAACCAATTTTTACTGTTTAATACACCTCAATTTGCAATTTAAGGATTTACCATCGGAGAATTGGATTCCGGGTATTTAGAAGTATAGTCAAAACGAAAGACGCGTCTTTCCAGCTGGAACGCGCTAACGGCAAAAAACACATAATCGGCATTGACCTGAGAAATAAATTCTGAAACGTTTCCTTGAAAATCTCGCAAATCAACAGCATAAACGTTTTTAAACGCAAGAGAAAAAGGCATTTGATTATATTCGTAATAAGAATCGCGAATAATAACGATTGTTTTATCTACGCTAAAATCGTTGTCGGAATGGAAGTAAATCAAACCGTTATTATAATTTGACATTTCCGGGCTTTTATGAGGTATTTGAAAAGTCATCCTGCTTTTTGTTTCCTCAAGGTCGGTATAATGAACGCCCAGGTTTTTATACGCAGACTGCTTTTGCCAAGGAAACGGCTCTTCTGAAATATTATAATTTGAAATGTCTAAAAGCCGTTCATCGATAGAGATATTGATAACTCTTGACATTCTCGCAATCATACATTTAAAAGCCTCAAACGCATATTCTTCTTTCCAATGGTGGTCGCCTATGAAATACAATTGGTAATGTTTTTCTGGATTGTCAAGGAAAATATCGCGAGCGTCATAGCAGTCAATTCCAGAAGCAGTCAAAGTATGATATATTTTATCTGCATTCTCATTCGTATAATCCTTAATACGACAGGGGAACTGTTGATCTGTTTTATGAAGCTTATACGGAAAAATCGTGAATAAAAAGGGAATATTCTTTTTCTTTAGAAAAGAATTGAACCGTATGGTTTTTTGCGTAATATTATCCAATAATTCATCGTCAATTTCCTGTTCGGCGACTTGTAACTGAACAATGTGCCCTGTATTTAATTTAATAAAATTGCCAACTTTTCGTATGTCTAACAAGCCTTGTAAATCGCCGTGAAAATGAGCGCAATGGAAGCCAATACACTTTTCATACGAAGGGAAATAATTCCTCCGATAAGATTTCAACCCTTCATTCAAAGCTTTAGATAATTCTTTTGACGATCTATCAGGCATCAGGCTAAAAGGCACGCTCACGTTCCAATAGAAATTCTTTGATTGTTTAATTGGCTGTTTTGCAAAAGCCAGTATCGGATTGTCTGAAACTGGAATATACCAGCATATAAAAATTAAAAGCAGAAAGACAACCGCAATACATTTTTTACACATAATTGCCAGTCCTCGACTGTCTAATTCCCTACTCGACCAGTTCCAGCGTTTCCCAGAAAGACGGGTCTGAGCTGAACGGGGCGGGTTCAGGAACCGTCAGAGTGATTTCTCCCAAGTCTTTGTCCTGAATTTTCCAGGCAATGCCCAAAGTTGGGTAATCTTCAGGGCGGTAATCCGTCAGCGAGTCAGCAGGAAAGACGCATTCCAGCAAATAGCCATCTGGGGTAATTTGGCTGCGAACAAAGAAATACGACGATTCCATATTTCGCGGGTTCTCTTTTGCCAAATGGATCGGAATCGGCACGACGGCGGGATCGTTGAGCTTTCGCCCCCCGCCAGTTGGATAGAGAGCAAACTGATGACATCCGCGCCCTGCCCTATGCACCTGACGCATGTCGCGCATATCCAGCCAAAGCAGAATGAAATCCCCGGCATCCGTCATGGGAACGCGGCAGTCCAGCGGATGAACTTTCCCGGTCAAGGCAAAAGAAATACCCAGTCCGGATTCGTCCCACGCCATTCGGACGTCAACCGGCGACGCCTTGCCGTCCAGCGCGTTGAACTGCGGCAAAATATACGACTCGTCCAGCTCCAAGCCCTTTTTAGGCCATGCAAGTTCTTTTTCCGAACTCCATAAATTGGCTTTTCGATGGCATTGAAGCGCAAACTTAAACGGCAGACGAGGGGAAATGGGGAGTTTCAAGGCAGTAGGCAGTAGGGAACAGGGAACAGACGCGATAGCGTTCCTATAGAACCGCTTTAGCGGTTCAATGTTCCTAGCCGTGGGTTTTAACCCACGGAAGGAGTTGAGGAATGGCAACATAGTTGCCATACTCAAATCTTTATATACGCAAATCTCGGTTTCTCAGGCTGGCGAGGTATTCTGTCCAAGCCTCGGCGCCGTAGACGCGGGTAATGAGCGTCTTGAGACGGGAAACGAGCATTTCGATTTCTTTTTGAATCGCTTCTCCAGCAGCAGACGCGGAAGAAATTTTGGCTTCCACCAAAGACTGCAGCTGCGTTTCGAGCAATTCCTGATAAATCTTGATAGCGGTAATCGGCTGAGATCCTTCTGACAGCTGAGCCAGCTGGATTCTTTGCTGACGACTGATTTTGGCCGGGTCTTCCTGCCAGAGAAAAACAGCGCGTTCCAAATCCCAGTCTTCCAGGAAAATATCCATTAGCAGTTCGTACTGCTGGGACTGTTTAAGCTTTAACAGGCACTGGTCTTGCGTCTCTTCCCAGATTCCGGCGCGCATGCTTTCGCTTCTCAGACGATGATAGGACTCTATATCCGGACGAAGAGTAAACATTCTCTGAGCCAGTTCGATAGCTTCCTGATCCGCCTTGATTTGAACCTGATGTCCGTTGAGCCATTCCGCCAGGACGTCAGACGGTTTTGTTTCCAGACGTTTTTCCACTAACGCGAACGCCTGTTTGGGAAATCCCATTTTCATCAAGCGCTCAACCGCGATAAGGGCTTCGTAATCGTCGGCAGAGTCCAGAAAAACGGCAATCTGGTCGAATCGGTGCTCCAGAGCATATTGCTGAGCAATTTCTCCAAACCAACCGATTTCCCGATACAGTTTAAGCCGCGTTTCGTCTTCCAGCCGGGAACCGTAAAAAATAACGCAAACAATTCCCCACAGACGTCTACCGGACTTGTTTTGACAGCGATGAAGCGAGTCCCACGCCATTGCCGCCCAGCGGTTTATGTAGTTTTCCGGCATCTCCGCCATCCAACGGATGACTTCTTTATCCAGCTGCCCGTCAAACTCAATAGCGTCTGACAGTTCCTGGAATAAAACGCTGCCTATCTGCTTGACGTTTTGTTCTTCCAGCGTTCCAACGGCAAGACGCATTAAATCCTCGACGCAGTCTCGGCAAATTTCGTCTGCCATGGAAGATTCGTTTTTGGCATGACGAACGCGAATGGCTTTGTAGATGTTGATAAAGATATCGACTGCAATATTCCATTCCCGCTGACGAAGCATGTCCTCGCCCAGCAGTTTCAGAGAATCGATTATTTCCCAAAGCGAGTTATTTGCCGATTCCGAAACCAAAGCCGCTTCGACAATGGCGCGATAATCTTTGCTCTCGAAAGTTTTTCGTTTATCGACCGTTTGAGGAGCGTTGCGTTCAACAAAGTTTTTTGCATCCGGGCGACGCTGGACAATTTGCAGCAGGATCTCTTCCAGCTCCGCGCGCGAAAGAGTTTCGATTATTTCTTTTACCGACTGTCCGCGCTGAAAGTTTTCTCCGCGATTCAGCCACGTCAAAACCAAAGCCGCAACGTGCCGACAACGACCGCTCATACCGTCCGGACACGTACACCCCGCTTCTACAATTTCTCCATCGCCAAGCTGAGCCTGAACCCGATAAATTTTATTCGCCCTGCCTTTACAGCTGGCTTTAAGAATCGAGCCATTGAGCTCAAGCCCCGTCAGCGCTCCGGTATACATATACTGATACCCTTCCGCCAAAGCGGCGGCGCCGACTCGATCGCGAATTGACTGTTCTGTAATGTTGCTGAACTGTTCCATGAAGTATTATCGAGTGCGAGTAGCAAATGGATGAAAGACGGTAATGGAGTTCGCCAACGGCGAACGGAATTACGCATTCGCCGTAAGGAGAACATGACGTCGAGTTTAATAATTTGGGTTCGCCTACGGCGAACTGCGTAACTACACTCCCGTTGGTCGTTTCGTTACCGCCTTCCATTAATCAATAATCTTATTGATGGCGATTTCGACCAGCCCGGTCGCGCCAGCTTTTTTCAGCGGCGGGACCAGGTCTCGAACTTCCCTTTCGCCAACAATCGTATTGACCGCAACCCAGGATTCGTCTGCTAACGAACTGACGGTCGGGTTTTGCAGCGACGGCAGAATGGCAAGCACGGCTTGCAGCGATTCTCGCGGGACGTTCATCGTCAAATAGACGCGTCCTTCCGCAGCCATTGCTCCCTTGAGCATCATAGCGATGTCGTCAATCTTAGCCTTCTTCCACTCGTCTTTGTAGGCGTCGTGATTAGCGATAAACCGGGTTGTACTTTGCAGAATCGTGTCAATAATGCGAAGATTATTGGCTCGCAAAGAGCTGCCGGTTTCGGTGATTTCGACAATGGCGTCTACCAGCGTCGGAGCTTTGACTTCCGTAGCGCCCCAGGAATATTCTACCAGAGCATTGACGCCGTTTTCTTCCAGATAACGCTTCGTCAGCCCGACGGCTTCCGTAGCAATGCGTTTGCCTTCGAGGTCTTTAACGGTTTGATACGGGGAGTCTTCCGGAACGCACAGAACCCAGCGAACCGGGCGGCGGCTGACTTTGGAGAACTGCAATTCAGCAACTTCTTCAACGTCGGCGTGCGTTTCACAAATCCAGTCGAAACCGGTCAAGCCAGCGTCGAGAATGCCGGCGTCGACGTATCGAGCCATTTCCTGCGCTCGAATGAGCAAACATTCAATATCCGGGTCGTCAATATCGGGAAAATAACTGCGAGACTGGAACGTAATCTTCCAGCCAGCTTTACGAAACAGTTCCGCGGTAGCCTCTTGAAGACTGCCAGCAGGAATTCCAAGTTTGAGTTTATTGGTCATGGTTATTTAAATGTGAAATGAAAGGCGGTAATGGAGCGACCATCGGGAGCGAAATTACGCATCCGCCGAAAGGCGGAACTCCACTCGCTACTCGCTACTTTTTATAAACTTCTTTCGGGTCGAAAACGCGTTCTCCGACGATTTCAACGCCGTCTGGGGTAACTTTTCTGAAGAAACAGCTTTGATAGCCTTCATGGCAGGCAGCTTTGCCGACCTGGTCAACTTTGATCAGAATCGTATCTTCGTCGCAGTCGATATAAATCTCTTTAACCCACTGAACGTTTCCGCTTTCTTCGCCTTTTCGCCACAGCTTTTGACGCGAACGACTAAAATAAACGGCGCGCCCGGTTTTGAGAGTTTCGTTATAGCTTTCTTCGTTCATATAAGCCAACATGAGTACAACGCCGGACTCGTAATCCTGAGCGATTACCGGAATCAGACCGTCTCCTTTGGCGAAATTCGGTTTGACTTCTTTGTCAGACATAATAATTCCTTTCCAATAAGTTTTGGGAATAGGGAGCTATTAGCCGCTAGCTGCTAGCCATTAGCTAAAAGCCAAGAACCAGAGGCTGGATAAAATTTGAGACCTATTATATATCTTGTCCCAAATAAATCAAGGGGACGCCAATTCCTGCTGTATAGCCGCCGCCTGTTTATACGGTTCCTCGTCTGTTACGGAGCTTTGACGCTTCATTTTCTCAAACAGTTCGTCCAGATGAAGTTCCTGTCGAATAATCCCCTGAAGCCACTGAGCGCGTTCAAGGCAGAATTTTTTCTGAATTTTACTGCACATGTCTCCCAAAGACATCATATCCACAGCGTTGGTGGCGCCGACAGCCGCTGTAGCCAATCCCAAGGGGATCGAAGGCGCATACCAAAAACAGGCGCCCAGAATTATAGTTGCAGCGGGTCGCGCAAATGCCTGAAGGGCGTCAAACGCATTGTACGTCAACATTTTTAACGGATGATCTTTGCTCCACTGAATCAGCTCGGATTTAGCATATTCATGAAAATCGTCTGACAGAAGCGGCGCAGATTTATGTTCTGCTTCTACCCGTTCAAAAACGGATTCAATTGGATTGGAAGCCAGAATCGACCTCAGTTCGTTTCCCAAAACGGTATCCAGAGCAGCCTGACTTTTAAGCGATTTGTGAACTGCGTCAACGGCGGCAAACAAGTAGCTCCGTTCCTCTTCGAGAAATTTCTCTTCAGGCGTTCGTTTGTCCTGAGCGTCCTTTCTCTTAAAAAAGGAAACCGTCTTATTCCAAATTGTTTCCATTGCAACCGTTGGAACCATTGTCCAGTTGACCGCAGCCATTCGGTTGATGCTTCGCCAGCGTTGAAGTTCTTTGTAAACCAGATCTTGAGGCAATGTGGGAACTTCAATTGACCCGGGCTGAAGTCCTTCCAGAGCTTCTAAACGAAGAGCATACTGTTCGCTTTGAGCGCGTATGTCTGACAGCCATTTTCCCAGCCCGGTTTGGGAATCCATTGCGTCAGAAAGAGACTTGGCAAGCGAAAGGGCTTTGAGCTCCTCAAAGTGCATCGTTGCCAGTTCGTCTGTCAAAGACTTGGGATTATTCTGATCAATTTGATCAACGTTGACCGAACCGTCAGCATTGACAGGAACGAAATAAAACGGCAATCCCAGAGACTCTGACGCCTTTCTGTCATGCGGAGCCAGGTAAATGAATATCGGCGGCTGTTGAATATTTTTAACGATTTCTCTGAAAATATCCGGCAAATAAGACTTGTCTTCCAGATCGTACTGGTTAAACAGCAGAATAAATTTTTTCCCGCTTTTTGTCGCTTGACGAAAGAAATCAACGCAAACAGCGTCGTTGTATTTTTGTTTTGTTAAAACGGCAATCAAGACGTCGGCAATTTGACGGATTTTTTCCGCTCGACGCCAGTTTGCTTTATTGGTTGAATCGACGTCTGGCGTATCCAGAAGTATCAGCTGAGGCGGGACGTTGTCCCCGCGGCGCCAATAGAGCACGTCTTCTGAATGCTCTTCCAACGGAGCTACGCTGTCTGACCACGGCTGAACGTTAAAACCAACAAAAAGCTTTTGCAGCTTTTCTTCGTCAGCCCACGCCTCCGGAACCAGACATACCGGATACTTCGTTCCAGACGCGCACGGCGTTATCCCGGACGCGTTGTCTTGCGCTAAGTGATTAAAAACCGTAGACTTGCCAATATTCGTCCCACCGGCAATTGCTACTATCAGCGGCGTATCCTCACGAGACTGAACTCGCAGCTTGGACATGAGCGAATCCCGCCACGGCGCGTTATCAGAAGGTTCCGCCTGAACCAGTTGGGCGTATTCGTCCAATTGCGGCATGAGCAAACAGAGCTGTTCAATCTTTTCGTGAAGCTGTTTTAATTCAATCATAGTATGGGAAGTTGGATAACAGGGATCAGACGCTACAGGGAACTGATTTTTGAATTCTGCCTATAATATATATTATAGCATATATTATAGCGCTCATTATGAAAAAAACAAGACGTAGGGAAGAATATATAGAGAGTAGGGAATAGCAGGGAATAGGGAGTAGGGAATAGGAGGGAATAGGGATTTTAATAATTCTATTCCCTATTCCCCATTCCCTATTCCCTTAAAATTAGAAGTACATCTGTACGGACGTCGTGAAGACGCTGACGTTTCCGGACTTGTTAAGCGTCCCGTACTTGTATTCGTCGTTTGAGAGAATATAGTTGAACACAACGCGGAACGTCTGACTCATCTGCCAGTTCAGACCAAATGTATGGTCATAAGCAATACCGACTTTAGACTTTTCTCCATCGGCGCCAGCCAGAAGCGGCATTTGTCGGTAATCAATCCAGCTGAATCGGTACAGAACCTGCCATGCGCCGCTTCCGCAATTCAACATGCCGTTTTCACAGCGGCGGACGAAATCAACGTTCGGCTTGATAAACGTCAAAGTTCCTGTCGATTTCTGGTAGTTATAATGTTCGCCGGTAAGCATGTAGCTGAGAGAAACGTGCCCGCCGTGGATATTCATATCGCCAATAGCCTCATCCGAGTTCTTCAGTCTGATATAGTTGTATTCAGCAATTACGGCAAATGAGTTATTGGTGAAAACCAGTTCTGGAGAAACCATGAACGTATCCGTCGTTCCATAAAAAGCGCCGGTCTCGATGCACTTGCGTCCCAGATCGTTTTCCGCTCGAGTTCCCCAGTTCATACTTTCCCCAGGATTCCATGATTTATAGGTAAACGACGCGCCAACGTGGAAAACACGTCCCATTTCCGGGCAGTATTGCAGGATTTTGACAAATCGAGCGGTAACGCCTTCTCCAGAGCGCGCATCGCCAGGATCGTACCCGTCGTCGTAGTGTTTGTGAATGGAGTCTGAGCAGTTCTGGAAGAATCCGAACGTCCAGAGAAAATCCTCAACGCGAGATCCGTTGCTAAATTCGATGCCCAGAGCGCGGTTTTGCATATAGGAACTGATGCCGGACATGCTCAACGGACGGTCGTTAAACCACATCTGATGAACGCCTGTAAGCTGTTCAACGCCAGAGGGTTCCTTGAAATAGCCAATTCTCATATCGCCCAGAACTGGCAATTCTTTGATGCCGAGATAAACGTCTTTGAACGCCAAAGAGGACGGAGCGAGGTCAAAATTGCACTTGTAGTTAAACTGCTTGTAGGAACCGGCGACGCCAATCCAGGCGCGGCGGAGATCCGTACCGTTTCGCATGTTTCCAGCGCGAGATTTGGAGGCGTCGTTCTGATCAAAGAAGTTCGCTTCATACTGCAGACGTCCGGAAACTTTAACGGACGGCTTTTTAGCATCGTCTTCTTTCTTTTTAGCGGCTTTTGCCTTTTCGTCTTTGAGCTGAGATTCCAACGATTCCAGACGCTTGTTGAGAGCGTTCCATTGGTCAGGAGAAATCGAATAGCCGGACGGAGCGGGCGCCGACTCCGATTCGACAATGTCTTCTTCAGTATTTACAATCAAGCTTTGGGCTCTCGCCGAGCTGACCAACAATGCCGCTGATATACAAATTGCTGTCGCTGCAAACCATTTAAATGGAGATTTGATGAATCCTTTCATGATTTTTAAGCGCTTTTGCGCTTCCTGAAATCCGTTTCCTATTGCAAATTTATTCGTTTCCGGCTATTATGAATCGGGATTTAATCGATATTTCCAGCCTTAATCGTTAGTATCGTCCAATTCCAAATGATTATTTAACTTTCAATAGTAATAATTACAAATTTATTAAATTATTTATACAGAAAGAGCGTTAAGAACGTGAATACGTTATACAAGATTGGCAGAAAACTCAGAAGAATGTATCCATGGATATGTTTATTCGTGGTTTTCGTCATGATTGCCAGTTATCTTGTAAACTGCATCTATCCCCCGCCCAAAGAACAGGTTCTTAAAGAAGGCGTCTACAGAGTGGAACGGGTCGTTGACGGCGATACGCTTTTGCTGTCCAACGGCGTTCGAGTTCGACTCATGGGAATTGACACGCCAGAGACCGTCAAACCGAATTCTGAAGTGGAACCGTTTGGTCCAGAGGCGTCGGCGTATACGAAAGAAGCGGTTGCCCGAAACGGAAACCGGGTTTATATTCGTCTGGACTGTGACCGGTTCGACAAGTACAATCGAAATTTGGCGTTTGTCTTTTTGGGCGATTCGGACGGCGCAGGCGTTCCTTTTCTCAACGAGGAACTGGTTCGCGCCGGGTTGGCAAGAGCGATTATGACGTTCAATTATTCTCCCGCCATAAAAAGACGTCTGAAAAAAGCGCAGCGGGAAGCCATCGACGCCAGACGAGGCATCTGGTCTTTGCCGGAAAATCAAAACCCCCTATTGCAAAAGAATGAAGAATGATATAGAATATAGAGTAGCGAGTAACGAGCGGCGACTAACGAGTAGCGAGAAATCAGTCTCGCAACACGCAACTTGCAACTCGCAACAAACTCCTCACTCCTAACTCCTAATTCCTAACTAACTATGAGATGTCCTTTTTGCCGAGCTGATAACGACAAGGTAATTGATTCCCGCACCGCTCAGGACGGAGCGGCGATTCGTCGCCGTCGACTGTGTCTGTCGTGCAATCGGCGCTTTACGACCTACGAAAGCGTCGAAAAGAACGCTCTAAAAGTCGTCAAACGGGACGGCGTCCGCGTTCCATACGACCGAGCCAAGCTCCGTTCCGGCATCGAAAAAGCCTGCTGGAAACGCCCCATTTCTGCAGAGCAGATAGACGAAATGGTCGCCAGAATTGAGTCCCTTGTCGAAAGCAAGTTCGACGCGGAAGTCGATTCCCGATTCCTCGGCGAAGCGGTTATGGAACAGCTCCGCGCCGTCGACGAAATTGCATACATTCGATTCGCCAGCGTCTACCGACAGTTCAAAGACGTCCAGGAATTCGTCAAAGGTCTGGACGCCATTCTAAAGACAGACCAGAGCTAACGCTTGCGCTTCGGAGGGTCGGCGTCCGCGCCGACCGCAGGCGTCCCCGCCTGCATTTTTGCGACGAAAGAAATGAAAGGCGGTAATGGAGCGAACGTAGCGAGCGGAATTACGCAGTTCGCCGAAGGCGAACCGAAACGCTGAAATTACCAAATGCCACTGATATTACCAACCGTTGAAAGGCGGTAACGGAGCGACCAACGGGAGCGTAGTTACGCTTTCAAAAGAACCGCGTTAGCGGTTCAATTTTAATAGCCGTGGGTGAAACCCCATAGGTATCAACTTAAGTGGGCGCAATTATTGTTTGTGATAGTTGTCTTTTATTGAGTCGGTCATATAATAAGGGATCTTTTACACGTGTATTACGTTTG
>JAFSMW010000057.1 GCA_017447745.1 Thermoguttaceae bacterium | reverse complement strand
GGTTGTCATAACAAACCCTTCCTTAAAATTAGAAAAATGATATAAGGCCGACAGGCTCTCGCCGCCTGGTTCGCCGGACTGTTATAATCCGACCGCCTTGTGAATTCTGCAATAATCATAGAAATGGAGTCAAGGACTGAATTAAGAAAAATCCGAAAGAAGCGAATGGATTCATCAATTTACGCAGCTTTCTGCTCCCCGTCTTGACTTTGTCTCTGCGCTCTGGTATTCTTAAAGAATAAAAGTTGTATTTTTATCCTACCCATTAAATTTACAAGGACAATTCCGCCATGAAAAGAATCGCGATCTTTGTTTTGAGTATGTTGTTGAGCCTGACTTCCACGTTGGCGCAGGAACAGACGATTGAAGTCAACCGGATTTTGGGAGACGATTTTGTTACAGGACAAACGCCGGACGTTTCCAACTGCGCGTTTACGTTTGCCATGCGGGTTAAACTGCTTGGTCAGGCGGAATCGAAGGGCAACGGCGACAATCAGGGAATGTTATTTTCTGTCGCCAGCGGCTACTTCGACGGCATGCGCGCTCATTACTGCTGGAATACTCAAAAAGTAATATTTCAAATTGGGAAATTGCCCTCTGCAACCAGCCTTCGTTCCAACCGGGCGATTCTGCCTGGCGTTACTCACGACGTCGTTTGTACGTACGACGGCAAGACGATGAAAATCTGGCTGGACGGCGCGCTCTCCGGCGAACTGGAATACAGCGGCGAGCTGAATACCAAAGGCGCGCCGATTAAAGTCGGAAACGGCGGGTACGGCGTCGGGGCAAATCGCATGTATGTTGACTGTCTGAAATTCTATCCGCGTGCGCTGACGGAACAGGAAATCGTCTCGAGATTTGAAAACGAGTTCCCGGAACAGGAAAAGAAGACGCTGATTCTGTTACAGCAATACGCGCCGGTCTTTGGGGCGTATAACGCAACGCTGAATAAAGACGCGCTGGAATACCTGCTCAAACAGCCGGGACTACCGGAAGAACTTCGTAACAAAATCCAGGGCGACTATTTATTCAGCTTCGGGACGGAAAGTCAGAAAGCCCAGTCCGCAAAAGAGGAAGCGGAAAAGCTGCTGGCGTCGACCGATTCCGAACCGACCAGACCTCAAGATCAGGCGCAGTTTGTCAGTCGGCTGTGGAGCGTTGCAAAACAACTCAAGCAGACCAATCAGATGGAACTACTCAATATGCTCAAAGAGAAGTACCCGAAAGAGTTTTCTGAACGCGATGAAATCGACAAGTTGATTCAAAGCGCTCAGCGGCTGCGGGAGCTGGAACGAAAAGCGATTGAACAAGAAAAGAGCGTCGTCTCGCGGTCGCCCCAATATACGATTTACGTTTCGGCGTCTGGAACAGACGCCAATCCCGGGACGCCGTCCGCGCCGACAACGCTCAATAACGCTCTGGTTCTGGCGAAGGAGTGGCAGAAGGATAATCTTGGTCAGATGGTTGAAATCGCTCTGCAAGGCGGGACGTATTATATCGATCAAACCGTCAATATGAACGAGTTACAAAACGTTGTTATCGCTTCCGTCGAAGGACAACGGACGGTTCTGACTGGGGCGAAGATGCTGGCGCGCTTCCAGCCTGTTACAGACAAAGACGTTCTCAGCCGTCTGCCGGAGTCCGTTCGCGGCAAGGTTTTGGAATGCGATCTCAAGGCGGCGGGCGTTACAGATTTCGGTCAGCTTCGACCTCGCGGCTACGGCGTCGGCGATACGGTCAACCCGGTTCCCTGCCTGTTCGTCAACCGGGAAGCGCAGACGTTGGCGCGATACCCCAACGTCGGGGAAGAACCGCTGAAATTCGGCGCGGTTCAAGGGAATTCGTTTGGATACGACTTCGACCGTCCGGACAGATGGCGGCTGTCGGACAACCCGGACGAGAACGACGTCTGGGCGAACGGTCTGTTTACCTGGGAATGGGCGTCGCACATTAAAAAAGTCCAAATCGACAGAGAAAAGAAGACGATGTCCGTCGACGGCGTGAATCTGACTGGACGATTTCATTACTATCTTATCAACATTTTGGAAGAGCTGGACAGCCCGGGGGAATACTACGTTGACCGTCAGCGGGGAATGTTGTATTATTTTCCCGCCGCTGACCAGCTTGACGCTCAGGGACGTTTTCAGGCGACTGTAGAATTTCCCGTTCTAAATGAACGACTGTTTCATCTGACGAACTGCGAGAACGTCGTTTTGAAAAATGTAACGCTAAAAGGCGGGCGGGAGTCCGGCGTTTTTATGGCTCAATGCGTCAACTGCTATGTAACAAATTCTACGATAGAACAGCTCGGCGGGAACGCGGCGATTCTTCGCGGCGGTATGCTATGCGGCGTTCTGAATTGTCGTATTCGTGAAATGGGAGCGTCCGGCGTTCGTCTATCCGGCGGCGACCGTTCGACGCTTGCGCCGGCTTGTCATATTGTTCACAACTGTGAAATCAGCGACTTTTCCCGCATTGACCGCGCTTACGCTCCCGCCGTTCATACAACGGGCTGCGGGTTTGTCATTTCCAATAATCTGGTTTACGATTCCCCGCACCATGCGTTCAGAACGGACGGCAACGACATTTACGTCGCCCGAAACGAGGTTCATTCCGTCGTCTACGAGTTCAGCGATCAGTCGGGAATTGACGTCTACGGCAACCCAACCTATCGCGGTATTGTTATTGAAAGAAATTTCTGGCACGACATTAAGGGCTTGGACGCCCGGTGCGGTCAGGCGGGAATTCGTCTCGACGACGCTATTTCCGGCGTTGTTATGATGGAAAACGTCTTTTATCGCTGTTCAGGCGGTATGTTCGGTGGAATCCAGATTCACGGCGGGCACGACAACGTCTGTCTGCAAAACGTCTTTGTCGATTGCAATATCGCGTTCAGTTTCAGCCCATGGAATAATTCGCGCTATTCGGAGTTCATAGAAAAAACATCACAATACGCTCATAGCCCGCTGTATCAGAAAACCTATCCGACCATGGATCGAATAGGTCAGACGTACAACAGAAACTACATCTTTGGCAACGCTGCGATTAACTGCAAGACGTTCCAGAAAAACGGGGACTGGAACGTGTACCTCGACAACTCCTTTTCGACGCCGAACATATCCGCCCCAGCCGGAACCCCGTTCAACCGCCGCGAATGGATTAAAACCGTCCCCGACGTCCCGAGTTTGGAGGGAGTTGGAATTAGACAATAGGGCAGGGCGATTCCCTCGCCACGTATTTCAAATCCGTTCCAGAACTTTTTTTCTCTCTTTCCAGTCGGGCATGAGAATTTGAATAAAATTATAAAAGTCTCTGGAATGGTTTGGATACAGGAAATGGCATAACTCGTGCGTTACCACGTATTCAATACAGGACTTCGGCGCTGCGAGCAATCGCGAATTGAGCGTAATAATCCCGCGTTTGGGCTGGCACGATCCCCAGCGGGTGTTCATGTCGCGAATGCGTATTGTTGGCATGGGAACGTCGTATTTGCGGAATTTAGGATAAACGGCGATGACCGCCTCGCTGAACGCTTCAAAACGCAGCAGATTTAAATACTTTTCCAAAAGGTTCTTTTTTTGTTGGACGTCGTCTTTGTCTTTTACATTCAAAAAGATGAACACCCCGTCGGAATGAACGCTTTCTTCTGGACTGACGGACACTTTTAACCGTTGACCGCGTCCGAAAATGCGAACCGTCTCTCCGCTGACGTATTTCAATTGTGAAGAGGCGGTTTGATTAATTTGCTCAATGCGGCGGAGTTCTTTAAGAATATAATCCATGCGGCTAACGACGTACCTCTGGATTGCTTCCAATGAATAGTTGTCGGGGTTGGCGGAAACGTGTACAGTTCCGTCGGGGCGAATTCTCAAATTGAGATTCTTGACCAGTTTGGGTTCGACAATAAACGAAACCGTTGTTCCGTTATGTTCAACAACGCAATACGTTGGAGACGATTTGAGCGAATTTTGAGGCATGTTTAATCTCCCTGTTTTCAGTCCCGAAGACAACTAAAACCGCCGCAAAGCAACTGCCAGCACGTTATCGATAATCTTATCGTGAACCTCGGCTGAAATGTCCTGTCCGGCGTCTTCGTATTCGTATAACAAATCATCGATTTCCTGTTTAATGCGGTTGTGAACGGTCTGGTTGTTGGTCCAGTCAACGTGACACTGATCGCCAATAATCTTTGCAATGCGTTCTGAAATTTCCGCAGACTGTTCCGGGGAAATGTTCTGTTGAACGTCGTTGCTGAAAATGGAGGTTATAACGCCGTAAAACGCCTGAGCGTGAGGGTCGTTTTTGATTCTGTCTGGATATTGAATATTGGATTTCCCGGCGTAGAAATCCGCCAGAATATTTCTCATGCCAGCCAGGTATTCCAAATCGCTGATAATCCTGTTTTTGAACTTGGTCAAAACCTGTTCGATTCGTTTTGAAAAGCTCTCGTAAAAGGCGGGGTTTTCGTCGTAGCGGTCGTGAATGTTTTTATTAAGCGTATGGACGATGGCGTCCGCCTTGGCGCGGGGGGAGCCGAGCTGACTCAGTTCGGAATCGAAAGCTTCCCGGTTAAAAATATTGACCGGGTTGGTTATGCGTTTCAAACCTGCTACAGACATATAGGTGTCGAGCAGATTCTGCATAATGGATTCGTACTCACTGTTATCGATGGCGTCGCAGTACCGAATCTTGACGCTTCGGCGGATTTTAGAGCAGAATTGGAAAACCTTCTTGTATTTCTCCAGCTCGTCTCGAGGAATGGAATTGTACGCCCGGGGCGAATTAAAAACCGTCGCCAGCTTTTGTCCGAAACGACAAACGAGCTTATAAAAGTCTTTGCGTTTGTCTTCGTCAGCCAGAAAGACTTCGACCGCTTCTTCGTCCTGTTTATCAGACGCCCCGGAAAGGAGATCGTCCAGACGCGTATACGCCTCTCGCAACTGCGGAATGGCGGAATTAATATCGACAGCTACGCCTTTGAGGTCGTGAGCGTCGAACTGTTCCAAACCGGCGCCGCTATATTTTTCTAACGCATCGTCCAATTGCTGCAACAAACAGCGATAGTCAATAATCAGTCCATACTCTTTCCCCTCGAAAAGACGGTTTGTTCTGGCAATCGCCTGAAGCAGACCGTGTTCTTTGAGGTCTTTGTCGATGTACAGAACCTGACATCGCGGCGCGTCAAAACCGGTCAGCAGTTTACTGCAGACGATAAGAATGTCAATTTCGCCGTCGATAAATTTGTCTTTAATCTCGGATTCGTATTTGTCTTCGTTACCGTACAAATCCATCATTTGCGACCAAAAGTCATGGACAAGCTTGTCGTCGCTGTCTTCGTCCGGATTTTCTCGCATATCCGGCTGAGATATAACAACGGCGCACCTCAAATCGCCCAAACTTTCAAAGCATTTCAGATAGCGGACGGCGTCCCGTTTGAAGTTGGTTGCCAGCATTGCCTTGAATCCGGTGTGTCTGACGTTGGAATTAAAATGATTGTAAATATCCAGCGAAATGCGGCGAATTCGTTCAGACGCGGACGTCAGGCGTTCCAGCGAACTCCATTTTCGCTTCAGATCATTTTTCTGCTCGTCTGTCAGATTCGAGGTTGTTTGTTCAAACCAAATATCGATGCTCGTTTTGTCAACGGTTTGTTCGACAAAACGACCTTCGTAAATTAACGGCAAAACGGCTTTATCGTTGACGCCGTCAAGAATGGTGTACTGGTGAATCAGACGTCCAAACTTTGCCATTGTATTCTTTTCGCTTGTCATCAGCGGCGTGCCGGTAAACCCGATGTAGCAGCCGTTGGGGAACACAGTTCGCATTTTCGTTGCCAATAAACCGTAGTTACTTCTATGGCTTTCGTCAACCAGAATAAAGACGTTGCGCGACGGGCTGATTACTGCGTTTTGCTCCACCCAGGAGAATTTGTTGATCAGCGCCGTAATGACGTCGCTGTGATTCTCTTTAAGCAGATTGGCAAGACCGCGGCCGCTTTCCGCCCGGGCGGATTTCAGCCTTGAATTGTTAAACGTTCGCGCAATTTGTTTGTCAAGCTCTTTTCGGTCTGTTACAACTACAACGCGGGGATTGTCCGGCAGTTTCATCAACAGATATTTTGCCAGCATGACCATCGTCAGGCTTTTGCCGCTTCCCTGAGTGTGCCAAACGACCCCGCCTTGACGGTTGCCGTTGGCGTCCGTCTGATTGATTGTATTGTAAATGGCGTGAACGGCAAAAAACTGCTGATACCGGCAAATCTTTTTGACGTTGCTGTCGAAGAGAATAAAAAATCGTATCAATTCCAGCGCCCGCGACGGCGTAAGCAATGATATTAACGTTTTGTCCTGTTGGGTTGGCGTTCGGTCAGGAACCAGACGTTCCAGCTCCGAGTTTAAAAAGCTCTCGTCCTCCTCTTTCCAGTTCGACCAGAATTCTTTCGGCGTGTTGGTCGTTGCGTAGGAAATGGAGTTCTTGTTTGTTGCAATGAGAATTTGAGTAAACCGATAAAAATGCGGGATGTATTCCGGCTTTTGATTTCTTAAATGCTGATCGATAGCGGCTGTGTGCGGGATCGACGGATTTTTACATTCAATCGCGGCAAAAGGAATTCCGTTGACAAACGCTACAATGTCAACCCGCGGATTTAACCGACCGTCTTGAGATTCGACGCTAAACTCGCGCGTAACATGAAAGACGTTATTTTCCGGATTCTCCCAGTCAATAAATCGAAAATCGAAATGCTGCGTTTTTCCTTCGCCGACGAATTCCGGATAGCTTTTCCCTAACAGAAGGACGTCATAGATTTTTTCGCTGCTTTTGACAAGCCCCTCTGTAATGGGCGATTCCAGTTCCGTAATCGCTCGTTCTATATTAGCGGCGGAAAATTCATTTTCCGTTCCGCCGTAAGAATATCGGTTTATACGCCGCAGCTGACCTCTGAGAACGTCTTTAAGCAGAACGTTATAGTGCGTCCCGCGCTGAAGCCGACAATCTTCATTCGACAACGCCGCATATCCCATTTTTTGTAACAGTTCAAATGCCGGATCCCGGCTGATTTCGTTTTCCCATTGATCGTTAGGCATAGTAAATTCTCCTGATAAAAAATGTTCTTTGTCCTGAACTGACACATTGTTGAGCCCGGTTCGCGGCGGCGCCAGCCGCCGAAGCTTCTCTGCCCCGCGGTTGCACTCTGTTGAGCCCGGTTCGCGGCGGTGTCCGCCGCCGAAGCCTTTCTGCCCCGCGCTTAGTCTCTTTTGCAAAAACTGCTCCAGGGATAATCTTCCGGTCGTTTAACCAGTCCGGCTTTTACCGGGTTGTTTGCGATATAGTCTGATTCCAATTGAAATTGTTTTTTACTTCGAACGCATACGTCCCAGTAGTCAATTATCCAATAATTCCCCTGAAACGTATTGATTATATTCTCAATATATCCATCTGGAAATCGTCTTGACGATTTCAAATTATGCAGTATTTCATCAAAACGTACACTGGTAAAATGTTTCCATGAGTTCACAATGTCGCACATTGGATTATGGGGAAACACTCGAATTAAAACATGGATATGGTTAGGCATGATAACCCAATGATATAAATGATAGCGTTTTTCATTGAGTAAATTTAACGAGTCAATAACGCATTGAGCCAGTTCAGGAATTCTCAAAATACACGAGCCGATTCCACGATGAATCCATTCTTCAATTTCACGATGAAGATAATAAACGCGTCTTGAAGGAGGATTGTCTTCAACTTGTTTTTTGAGATTATTCAACTGGTTTTGGGATAAGGAATCCGAAAGCCGAAATGAAATATGTTGGACCGCATCAGCAAAATCCCAATGAGGAATTTCCCTCCGTTTGTGTATGCCTTTGTTGTTGCGTTCAGTCGACATGATTAAACTCCATGAATGAAAAATCTTGATTGATCCCTCTGCCCCGCGGTTGCACTCTGTTGAGCCCGGTTCGCGGCGGTGTCCGCCGCCGAAGCCTTTCTGCGTCTCGGGATTTCCCTCGTTCCCGGTTTCCTGAAGCGGGCGACACGCCCGCGAACCGGACGTTCCGGCTGGCTTTTCACGTTCTTTGGTTTTTGGAATGACGCAAGCGACCAACGGGAGCGGTTATTGGCAAACGCGCGGGAGCGCGGACTGGCTCCCCCGTCTACGGGGGCGGGCGACACGCCCGCGAACCGGAAGTTCCGGCTGGCTCTCCTTGCGTCCAAGATTTCCGGCGCGCCCAAGCGCTACAGTTCTTCAACGCGAACCAGACCGGTGAGAAGCAGTTGCATGAGAGCTTTTTTGCGGAGCTTCTCCTGTTCTAACTCCCGTTCCAGTAACGACAACTCCTCGTCTGCCGTCGATAATATTTCCGCAATCGCTTCCTGCTCAGGAAGAGGAGGAAGGGGTAAAGGCATTGCAAAAAAATCATCGTTTGAAATATTCATACGATCGTGTCGCGCTCCATAGTTTGCAATACCTTTCATATATTCATGCCAAATGGATGATTGAAAATAATGCTTGATAAAACCAATTTCAACATCGCCGCTATGAATAGAAAAAACAGTATACAAAGGTGAAACAACCCCTGTTTTTCCTAATGTATTCATATTGATTGGTCCGCATGGGGCGGTTACTGAAATTCGCGGGTTATATACAAAGTCTTTAGCCTCAACAATATAATACCCGTCTATATTTTCAACATTTGCAATATCTTTATCAAATTGTTGATTTTGAGGAATAATGCCATGTTGTGCAGAGTTTGTGAAAACTTCTGTATAGTTAAGGTTTAAATTTTTAGTTGTATTCTTTTTGGCGATTTCACCCAGCGTTTTTGTTTTCCATTTCCCTTTGAATCCCGGGAGACGAATTCTTCCAGTAAGCAGCGTTTGCATGAGGTATTTCTTTTGACGACGCTTTTCGTCGATCAGCTTTTGTAACAGATCGATTAATCTGTCCTGCTGAGTCAAGATTTCCGCAATTGCTTCCTGCTCGGAAAGAGGAGGAAGGGGAATTATATAATTTGAAATAGAATTGCTTGAGACTCGTTTTTGACCGGCTGTCCCTGTCATTTCTGATTTCAATTTATTACGAAAATCTGGATAAATCGTATGGAAAAACAAAAAAATGTTATGGATTTTACTGCGTAAAACATGAAATTCAGTACTGCCAAAACCATATTCTGTTTGCAATGTTGATGTATTTGCGCCCTTGCCATTTTCAAAACATGGCGTAATTTTAGCAACTAAAATATCACCACGCATAAATGGAGTTAATCCGGGTAAAACCGTGCTAACTGGAATTTGTTTTTGATTTTTGATTTTACCATCTTCGCTGACATCTGTCATCCCAATAAATGTTACATCAGAGTCAATATTATAATTCCTGCTTGGATTAATCTCACATACATCTTTTATTTTTCTATATTCCCACTGAACAGGTATAATCCCCCATTTGGTTTTCTTGTATCCTTTTGGCGTTTTTCCGCTTTGAATGGCTTCGATTCGTTTTTGTATGGTTGAGTTCATGGTTGTTCTCTTTGTTTGTTGTGTTGCTGCTGGTTGAGCCCGGTTCGCGGGCGTTTCGCCCGCCGAAGCCTTTCTGCCCCGCGGTTGCACTCTGTTGAGCCCGGTTCGCGGCGGTGTCCGCCGCCGAAGCCTCTCTGCGTCCCGGGATTTCCCTCGTTCCCGATTTCCTGAAGCGGGCGACACGCCCGCGAACCGGACGTTCCGGCGGGCTTCTCTGCGTCTCGGGATTTCCGGGGTTCCCAGTTTCCTGAAGCGGGCGACACGCCCGCGAACCGGAAGTTCCGGCTGGCTTTCCACGTTCTTTGGTTTTTGGAATGATGCAAGCGACCAACGGGAGCGGTTATTGGCAAACGCGCGGGAGCGCGGACTGGCTCCCCCGCCTACGGGGGCGGGCGACACGCCCGCGAACCGGGCTGATCCGAGTTCCTGAGCAGGTCGATTTTTTATGTTACAGCCCCAGTTTGTCCAGGGACGATTTCATTTTTTTCTGAACCTCTGACAGTTCCGATTCGATTTTTTCGATGTTCTTTTTGACCTGATCGATGTCAACTAACGGCTCTTCTTCGAACGTGTTGACGTATCGAGGAATATTCAAATTGAATTCGTTGTCACGAATTTCGTCCAGGGAAGCGACATAAGCGAATTTGTCCACGTTCTTTCTGGCTGTGTACGTCTTGACGATTCTGTCAACGTCTTCGTCGCGGAGGAAGTTCTGATTTTTGCCCTTTTCGTAGTAGCCGTCGCCGGAAGCGTCAATAAACAAAACGTCGCGGCTGGTTCGATTCTTTTTGAAAATAAGAATGCAGGCGGGGATGCCGGTTCCGTAAAACAGGTTGGCAGGCAGTCCAATAACCGCGTCGAGCAAATTGTATTCAATAATCTTTTGGCGAATTTTGCCTTCAGACGAGCCGCGGAACAGAACGCCGTGCGGCAGTACGATTCCCATGCGTCCGTTTTCTGCGTCGAGAGAGTTGAGCATGTGAAGTACAAAAGCGTAGTCGCCTTTAGACGTCGGAGGAACGCCCCATTCAAAACGACCGTACGGGTCAAACCCCGGATCCATTTTTGAGGTCTTGTTTTTCCCGAGATTTTGAGCGTCTGCCAAAAAACCGGAATCCCATTTATCCAAACTAAAGGGCGGATTGGCAATGACGACCTGGAATTTCATCAACTTGTCTTCTTCGACGTTTTGTGGGTTGGAAAGCGTGTCGCCTGTCCAAATAGTGGCGTCGTCGATGCCGTGAAGGAACATGTTCATTTTGCACAGCGACCATGTTTGGAAGTTAACTTCCTGTCCATAAATGGCAAATCTCCCGCTTGGAATCTGCTTTGCCGCTTTGAGCAGAAGCCCGCCGCTGCCGCAGGTTGGGTCGTAAATACGGTCGTTTTCCTGGGGGGCAACCAGTTGAGCAATCAACGTGGAAACTTGGCTGGGAGTAAAGAATTCTCCGCCTTTTTTGCCGGCGTCGGAAGCGAATTGGGAAATCATGTATTCGTAGCTGTCGCCGATAATGTCGCCTTCTCCGAGCTTGCTGGGACGCAAATCCAGAGTGTGGAAATCTTCGAGCAGGTTTTTCAGAATTGCGTTTTTCTGTCGCACTTCGCCGAAGTCAAGTTCTGAATTGAAGTCAATAGCGCGAAAGACGCCGCGCAGTTTGGAACTGTTTGATTCTTCGATCTCGCTTAAAGCGACGTTGATTTTCTGACCAATGTCAGAATCGGAACGATGTTGAAACAGGTATTCAAAACTGGAATTCTCGTCAAGCTGGAAGCGTTCGAGTTTCATTGCCCGATTGATTCTATCCTGATTGCCTTTATATTTTTGATTGAGTCGTTCGTAGATTTCAAAAATGCAATCGCTGAGATATTTCACAAACAGCATACTCAAAATAAAATCTTTGTATCGCGAGGAATCAATCTTTCCGCGGAACGTGTCGCACGCTCTCCATAATACGTTTTCAATGTCATCTTTAGTAGTCATGTTCAGTTCTCCTTGAGTGGGTGTTAAAATCGTTTCATTAAATTATTGTATAGCATTTCCCTGGCGTCTGCAAGTTGCCTGAGCAGATCAACTTCCTTTTTCGCCAGAGCGTTGAATTCAGTAAGATTCCGTTGCTTTGAAATAGGCGGCAGCGGAACGCGCAGCCTCTTAAACTGCTGGACGCCAATGGGCGCGAGCAGGTATCCGGTAGACTCTCTGTAAAGCGCCTGCTGAACTTTAGGGGTGTTGATATGCCAGGCGAGGTATTCCGGGTCAAGCCGGTTTGGATCAAGAACCCGAATTATAATAAAGAAGAACGGGATAACCAATCCTTCTGTTTCGCTGGTAATTGCAATTGCCGTGTACGGCTTGGCGTTGCGAACGATAATGTCGCCTTGCCGAGTGAAATAAGTTTCCGGAACCTGATTTTGATAAAAGGCGTCCTCCACTAGGTTGAGGTCGATAGCGCCTTGTTGAGCAACCGAGCGCAAGTTCAAGGTTTTGTACACGTATGGAGTTGGCTCTTTAGTAATTGTTCTGGCAGTCATCAGTCCGACAGAAATATCAGCCACTTCAATCAATGGTACGGTAGTTTGTAAATTTGTCATGGGTAATAAATAACAACTAGGGTTAAATGAAAAAAACTTTGCCAAATCCTTTTTTGAATCGTCGCGGAAAGTCTAATATTGTTATGGGTATTAAATAACAGTCGGCTCGAAACAATAAAAACACTTCCCGCGTTGATTTTGATAGCTGTAGTATACACCAAAAATTTGACTTGTCAAGGGTCAAAATCTGTTTTGGGTCAAAAAAAACGAAAATTTTCCAAAAAAGTTGGGTTAGGGGGAGAATTTTTTCTACTCCCTATTCCCCATTTCCTCCTCTTCCGGACGGAAAACTTTGTACCCCATCGTGTTTTTAGATGGCGAGAATTTACCCGGGGCGATCTCTTTTTCCAGATTGTACATGATGGCGAATTTGGCGTCGACGTCGTCGGCGTAGTGGACGAGCAGGGCTTCTGGAATCATGGGCGGTTTGGGCGCGCCCCATTCCGGCAGGCGCTGATGGGCAATGATAACGTGTTCCAGCAGAGTGTATCGCTGTCCGGAAAAGCCGAGCTTTATACACGCGTCGCGGACGATGTCACGCCCTTGGAGCATGTGTCCGATAAGGTTTCCCTCGACTGTGTACTCAAATCCGACGCCGGCAAAGGCGATTTCTTCCAGCTTGCCGATGTCGTGCAGAGCGGCGCCGGCGGCGACAAGGCCAACGTCCAGAGACGGCGAAAGTTCAGGGTAAATCTCTGTGTAACGTTTCGCCAGCATGACGGCGTTATACAGGACGTTTCTGGTGTGTTCCAGCCAGCCGCCGACAAAAGCGTGATGGTTATGCGACGCCGCCGACAGGGACAGCAGCTTCTCTTTGTTTTCGGTGAATATCGTTTCGCACAGCGTGTATAGCGGGTCGCTTTCGCCGATGGTCTGTTTAAGCATGGCGAGGATGTCCGCGTACGTCTCTTCCGGGTCAAACTGGCTTTTAGCGACGAACATTTTTTCGTCAAACCCGTTTTGACGGTCTCTGTCTTCAACGAGGCGCATTTGAATCAGGTTGACTTGCGCTCCGTATTTGGCGTTGACTTGATAGACGCCGCGAACTTTAATAAACGAGCCGTCTTCGAGTTTTTCAACCAGTGGAGTAAAGGGCGAGTCGTTCCAGACGGGAAACGAAACCGTCCGATCGGCGTCTCGAATCGTAATGGAATAAAACGGTTTTCCCTGACTGGTGGTTTTAGCTTCTTTTTTTACGAAGACAGCGAAAAAGTCGGCTTCCTGTCCTTCCGTCAGCTCGCAAAAGGGAACGATAGTCATGTAATGTCTCCTGTTTGATTGGTTTGAGTATGTCGATAATTATAATCATTCTTGCTCCAATGTCAAGAATACGGGGTCAGGCAAAAAATATTTGCCCGGCATTGTTGACAACGACCAGTATTTTTGTTAAAATAGAATGTTAGTGAATTGGAATGTCATGCATTTCTGGCTCCAAGCCGTTTGTTTTTAACCCCTTAAGTCGATTGCGAAGAAGGAATTGATTCATGATAGAAAAACCAAAACTAACGAACAATCTGGTTTTCAGCTTTTTGATGTCCAGTCCCGGTTCGGAAGAGGCGGCGAAATCGTTTATCAACGCGGCGCTGGAAGACGTCGGGCGTCCTCTGACCAAATCCGTGTTGATACTCAATCCGTTCTCTTTGACCCCGTTTTTGTCGGGAAAGGTTAGCGTGTTGGACGTTAAGGCGCAGGATGTTGACGGTCGATATTTCAACGTTGAGATGCAAACGACGAACAAAAAGGGGTTTAACAATCGTATATTATATTACGGAAGTAAACTTTACAGCGAACAGCTGGCGGAAGGCGACGACTATTCTCTGCTCAATCCGGTGGTTTCGATAGTCGTTGCCCGTTTTGCCATGTTTCCTGAATTGCCGGGAATGCACAATGTGTTTACTCTTTCGTCGGAAAAGAATCCGAAAATTGTATTCTCCAATCAGCTGCAAATTCATACCATCGAATTGATTAAAGAACAGCTTCCGGCGGCAGACAAGGTAAATTCAAAACTTTACAGTTGGATTGATTTTTTTAATAACGGTCACGAAAAATCGGAGGTAGATATGAGCGAATTGCTTGAAGATCCAGGTTTGGCTTTGGCAGTCAAAAAATATCGTGAACTCTGTCAGGATCCTAAACTTCGCGAATTGGCTCTGATTCAGGAAAAAGCTGAACGAGATCGTCGCGCAGAACTGAGTTACGCCCAAGAAGAGGGAATGGCTAACGGCATTCTTGTAGGTCTTAAAAACGCGATTGTTCGACGTTTTACCCGACGATTTCCCGAGGCGGACGTTTCCGAAGTTCAGCAGACGCTTGAGCCAATCACAGACGAAGACCGTCTGAACGATATTCTTGACCTCGTTTTCAACTGCGCGACGGAATCGGAGTTTCTTGCTCAGGCAAAACAGGTTCAGTAAAATTATCCGTCTTACTTCAATAGAAATTTCTGTTGTCGAGCGGTTTGGCGCCTTTCTCCTTAAATGGGGGTTGGCGCTTCCGTTGTTTTCAAAGAACATTTATGAAACGATTTACAATATTATTTTCGACGCTGTTTTTGATTGTCAGTCAGACGCTTTGTTTTGCTCAGCAGGAGCCGTCGTTTAAGTTCCCGCAGCAGAAGGCGGCTTATTATTGTCAGCAGTTTAAGGCAAAGCTGGACGCGCTGGCGGACTGGTGCGCTGAAAACGGTTTGCCGGAGCAGGAAAAGATAACCCGGGAATGGAGTACGGATTTCCCGGATGACAGAATCTGCTTGTACGAAATTACGACTGCGTACGGCTGGGACGCCTTGCTGCCGATTAAAATCGAGCCGGGCGAGGAAGATTCGCTG
Source organism: Thermoguttaceae bacterium (assembly GCA_017447745.1). Classification (GTDB taxonomy): domain Bacteria; phylum Planctomycetota; class Planctomycetia; order Pirellulales; family Thermoguttaceae; genus RUG11551. The sequence continues at coordinate 21,106 of JAFSMW010000057.1, read as the reverse complement.
AAAAGTAAAAACGTCCAGAAATGGCGATCGCAGTTTATCGAACTGAGAACGGAGTATTCAGACCAGCTTTGTTCTCTGGCGAAGAAATGCGCAGCGTCCAAGTACGCGACGTACGCTTTTGAACTCTATATGCTGGCTCTGCGGGAGAATCCGCAAAACGAGTTTATTCGCAAGCTGATTGGCAACGTCCCGTATGAGAACCGCTGGGCGACCCAGTACGAAATGCGAATGAACAAGGCGGGGAAGGTTGACCATCCCGTCTTCGGCTGGATTCTTCAGACTCAGGTGGAACGTTACGAAAACGGGGAACGATACTATCAGGGCAGATGGATGTCGGCAGCGGACGAAGCCCGGCTGCACCGTGACAAAAACGACCCGTGGATTATTGTAACGCCGCATTACAAAATCTATTCGTACCCGTCGTTAGAACAGGGCGTCGAGCTGAGCCGGAAGCTGGAAAATCTGGCGGTGATCTGGAATCAGCTTTTCCTCCGCTTTTTCGCTACCGACGCGCAGCTCAAGCGCTTTTACGCCGGGCAGAACCCGGAGTTTATGAACGTTCAGCATCAGGTCTTTTTCTACCGGGACAAGGCGCAGTACGTCGAGAAGGTTTCTCGAATCATGAGGTCGTCGCTGGTTGCCGGCACGCTGGGCGTTTATTATTCCGACGCTCGCATGGCGCCGGGGACGCTGGGCGCGTCGTTCTTCTTCGCCGGTCAGGATTACGACGAACGCACCGTTTTGCATGAGACGACTCATCAGCTTTTTGCCGAGTCCCGCCCGCGGCAGAAAAGCCCTGGCGCGTATAAAAACGTGCTATCGCCGGGGAAGAACTGCAACTTCTGGGCGATCGAAGGCATCGCGACGTTTATGGAATCGCTGACCGACAAGCCGGGACGTCACGAATTGGGCGACCTGAACGACGAACGCATCTTTGCCGCCCGATTCCGAGTCCTCAAAAGCCGTTTTTACATTCCCTTTGATCAGTTTACCGCGATGAGCATGAAAGAATTTCAATCGGACGCCCGGGTTGCGACGTTCTATTCTCAGTCGGCGGGGCTGACCTGGTTTTTGCTCTTTTACGATCACGGGAAATATCGCGAATGTTTCGTTGACTACCTGTCCGCTATCTATTCCGGTCTGGATACGCCGACGACGCTGGAGAAAATCACCGGGACGCCGTACAGTCAGCTGGATAAAGAATACGTCGAGTACATCCGATCAATCGTTCAGCCGGAAGACGCTGAAGCCGGGGTTGAGTAAACAGTTCCCCGAGGGCGTTGCAAGATCAGTCTGAATTTAAACTCTGCTAAAGACAATCCTGGCAGTTTAACGCTCGGATTGTACAATCTGTATCGATTGTAACGGTTATATCGACGAAGATTTGTTTTTTCGGGATTTTTTCTATAATTCTGACTTTAATTTTTATTTCTTGACCTATAATCATATACTACATAAGAGGAGTAATATAATCATGAATAAGACTTATTGCGCATTGTGCAGTATTTTACTCATAACCGTTGCGATTCTGTTGGGGTTGTCTCTGGCGGGGTACTCTCCGTCGGACTCCCTGATGGGAAACTATTATCCCGCTCAGAGTCTGGATAATATCAGCAATCCCTGCGGATACTTCGGCGCCTGGATTTCAGAACATCTGTTTTATTTTGTGGGTTGGGGCGCCTATATCCTTTTGGCGTCTTTGGTTGCTTACGCCTGGCTGACAATTTCCCGTCAGGCGATTGACCATCACATTATACGCTCGTTCGGTTGGTGGATGGGGCTTATCGGGACGTTGATCTGTTTGGCTCTGCTGTTCAATGATTCGACGTTTTCTTCGTTGCCGTACGGCCCTGGCGGGCTAGTTGGCTATCAGGCAAAACAGTTTCTTTACAATCAGCTGTCTTTTGCCGGTACGTTAATTGTCGGCGTGAGTCTGGTTCTGTTCGGCGGAATTATGTGCGCTGAAAACCTGATGTATTCGACATTCAATTTGTTGATTTTGTATCCGGCGCAGAAGATGTATCGTCTTTGGATTGCAGACGGGCGGGAAACCGTCAGCGTGGCGCCGCAGGCAGACAGCGCTGACGCGTGTATAACAGAACCCGAGATTACACGCGAAATGCCCGCTCCCCCCGTGCAAGTCGCAACTCGCAACCCGCAACGCGCCTCCCAGCCGCAGCCGGTTTCTGCCAACATGGATAAGGGCGACAACAAGGGCTGGTTCTGGAATCGATTTCTGCCGAAATCGAAAACGCCTCCGTCGGAAATTCAGCTTCCGGAACCCGACAGGCAGCTTTCGCTTGTATCGTCAGACGAAATAGACGAGGAACTGGTTGAAGCTCTGGTTGGTTCGCCGGAAGTAGTCAAAGCGCCGTATCAGCTCCCGCCGATTGATTTGCTCAAGCCGCCGGTTGTGTTCAATCAGGAAGCGTACGAGGAAGAAATTCAAAATACGTCGTCGTTACTGCAAACGACCATGGCGGACTACGGCGTTAACGTTCAGGTGGTTGACCATCAGACCGGTCCGATTTTGACGATGTACGAAATCAAACCGGAACGCGGCACCCGTCTGAACAAGATTTCCTGCTTGACGGACGATTTGTCTATCGCCATGAAGACGGGCGGCGGCGTGCGAATTGTGGCGCCCTTGCCGGGCAAGAACACGATTGGAATTGAAATCCCCAACAAGAATAAAAAGTCCGTCCGGTTCCGGGAAGTCCTTGAGGAATCCATGGAGCAGACAACGGGCATGAACATTCCGATTTATCTGGGCTGCGACGTTGCCGGCGCGCCGATTTACGCTGACCTCGCCAAGCTGCCGCACCTGCTCATTGCCGGTCAGACGGGTTCCGGTAAATCCGTCTGCTTGCACTCGATTATCGCGTCCATACTCATGACTCGGTCGCCGTCGCAGGTTCGCTTGCTGATGATCGACCCGAAGATGGTTGAACTGTCGCAGTACAAGAGCATTCCGCACCTGATGCACCCCGTTGTAACAGACATGAAAAAGGCGGAAGCCCTGTTGGCGTGGGCTGTTGACAAGATGGAAGAACGTTACAATCTGCTGGCGCAGGCGGGCGTTCGTCACATTTCGCAGTATAACAACCTGACTCAGGAAGAGCGTTTGGCGAGAATCAAGCCGCAGACGGAAGAAGAGCGTCAGAAGATTCCGGAAAACATGCCGTTTATCGTTATCATCGCCGACGAAATGGCGGACATGATGATGACCTGTCCGAAGGAAGTGGAATCGCACATTATCCGCCTGGCGCAAAAGAGTCGCGCTGTCGGAATTCACCTGATTCTGGCGACGCAAAAGCCGATTAAACAGGTCGTTACCAGCTTGATTAAATCGAACCTGCCGGCTCGAATTTCGTTCAAGGTTACCAGCAACATCGACAGCCGCGTCGTTTTGGAAATGATTGGCGCGGAAAAGCTGATGGGGTCTGGCGACATGCTCTTTGTCCGCAACGGGCCTGCATCGCTCATTCGCGGTCAGGGCGCGTTCCTCGACGACGAAGAGATCGAACGTCTGGTTCGTTACGTTGGGAAAGAGGATCAGGAGTTTGAACAGGATCTGGTTCAGTACACCGAAAACGCCGCTCAAGAAAGCGCACCCGGCGGCGCTCCCGGAGAGGATATGTCCTCGAAAGACGAGCTTTACGACGCTGCCGTCGAGATTGTTATCAACGAAGGACGCGGATCAATTTCCCTCCTTCAGACCCGTATGAGTATCGGTTACGGTCGCTCGGCGCGTCTGATTGAGATGATGACCAACGACGGCATTCTCAGCGCTCACAACGGCGGCAAGCCGCGAGAAGTGCTGATCTCGCCGGAGGAATGGGAGATTCGCAAACATCAGAAACAGGCGGCAAAACAGGCGCCGACTGCGACAGCTCGATTAACCGCGCTGTTACGTCCGCCGGTTACAGACGCCCCGAATATGTATGCGTCGTCCACAACGGCAATTGTTCAGCCTGTAGAATCGTATTCAACGCAAAACGTCCCCTTTGAACCGGACGGCGCCGAGGAAGAATACGACTGCGAGGAAGAATACGACGAAGAATCCCCGTTCTTTGAAGATGAAGAACTCGACGAAGACGAAAAGCTCAACGAGGACGGATCCAACTACAACGAGTTAGAAGCGCGTCTGCTTGACAAAATTAGCAAAGCGGCTCAGGGGTATGTGGATAAGAACTCGAAAAGCGGACAAGGAATATCCAGAAGTTAGGAATTAGGAGTGAGGAGTGAGGAGTTGACGCTCCGCGCTCTTCCTTGTTTAAACTTGCGATCGGCGCTTTGCGGCGGAAGCTTCCAAAAATATTTTTCGTAGAATTGCCAGTCAGACCTGCTGGTTCGCGGGCGTTCCGTCCGCCGAAGAAATTTTAATCACAAAGAACACATAGAACACAAAGAACACAAAGATTAATTAATGCCTCTTACTCTTTCCATTTTATCTATCTTATGCATTCTTTCCCCGTCTGTTTTTGTCTTTGCCCCCCTTGACGAAAAGGCGCGATAGTAGATAATTACAAGCTGTTAAAGCAATAGGATTTCAATATATAATATTGAAAGGTTTTTACGTGGGTCAATCCCCACTACTGCCTCCGTGGGGTTCACCCACGGCTACAAATATTGAACCGCTACGCGGTTCTAGCGGAAGCGCTTCGCGCCCGATTACTAAATGCCTATTGCCTACTGCCTTACTAACCCTCTAACCCCAGCTACTACCCATGACATCGCCTTCAGTTAAGCGCGCGTTAATCAGCGTCAGCGATAAAACCGGATTAGCCGAATTCGCCAAAGGTTTGGTCGAATGCGGCGTTGAAATTTACTCCACCGGCGGAACGAAAAAGTTCCTTCAGGAAAACGGCTTGAACGTCAACGAAGTTTCCGCCTATACCGGATTTCCTGAAATGATGGACGGGCGTCTGAAGACGCTTCACCCGAAGGTATTCGGCGGAATTTTGTGCCGGCACGACAACCCGTCGGACATGCAGGGTCTGGAAGAACACGGCATTCTGACCTTCGAGCTGGTCGTGGTTAACCTCTATCCGTTCCAGGAAACCGTTGCCAAGCCGGACGTTACGATGGCTCAGGCGATTGAAAAGATCGATATCGGCGGTCCGTCGCTGGTTCGAGCGGCGTCTAAAAACCACGCCTTTACGACCATTGCGACCAACGCGTCTCAGTACGCTGGCATTCTGGAAGAGATTCGCGCCAACGGCTGCACGACTTTGGAAACGAGAACCAAGCTGGCGGCTGCTGCGTTTGCTCATACGGCGGAATACGATCGCGCTATTGCCGACTACTTTGCCGGCGTTACGACTCAAGACGGGTTCCCCGGCTCGCTGTCGCTCAACTACACGCGCGCGTCGATTCTTCGTTACGGCGAAAACCCGCACCAGAAAGGCGCGTACTATATCGCCTCCAACGCGGCGGCGACGGGCAACATCGTCAACGCCGTTCAGCTCAACGGAAAAGAGCTGTCCTATAACAACCTCATGGACCTGGACGCCGCTCTGGCGGACGTCAAGTTCTTCAAAAAGCCGGCTGTCTCGGTAATCAAGCACAACAACCCCTGCGGTTTGGCTCAGGCGGACACCGTCGAAGAAGCCACTCGCAAGGCGATGGAAGGCGACCCGCTTTCCGCGTACGGGTCAATTTTGGGCGTCAACCGCGTTCTGGACAAGGCGTCGGCAGAATACCTCGCTCAGCCGGGACGGTTTATCGAAGCGATTGCCGCTGTTGACTTCACGCCGGAAGCGCTGGAAATTCTCACGACGGTTCCGAAATGGAAGAACAACGTTCGACTCATGAAAGTCGGTCCTCTGACGCAGTCCTCTCAATGGGCGTATCGACCGCTTGACGGCGGCATGCTCATGCAGGAAGCGGACGTCTTAGAAGACGATTCCGCCGACTGGAAAGTTGTAACAGAAGCTCAGCCGACTGAAAAACAGCGCGAGGACATGGCGTTCGCCTGGGACGTTTGCCGAATGGTAAAGTCCAACGCGATTACCGTCGCCAAAGACAACATGCTTCTCGGAGCGGGCGCCGGTCAGATGAATCGCGTCGGGTCGGTGGAAATCGCCATCGCCACAGCAGGCGACAGAATCAACGGCGCCGTTTTGGCGTCGGACGCGTTCTTCCCGTTCCCGGACTCCGTCGAACGCATTCACAACGCTGGAATTCAGGCGATTATTCAGCCTGGAGGAAGCATTCGCGACCAGGAAGTCATCGACGCCTGCAACAAGTACGGCATCGCCATGATTTTCACTGGAAAGAGACACTTCCGGCACTAATTAGGCAGAAGGCAAGAGGCAAGAGGCAGTAGTAAAGTTTTTCTACTGCCTACTGCCTACTGCCTACTGCCTACTGCCTCTCCTACTCCCTACTCCCTATTCCCTACTCCCTCATTACCCTATGTCCGAAACCCGAACAGGAACAACCGAGTTATCTTCACGCAAACGACGCGCTACGGCGGAATCCATGGCGCAGTCGCAGAAAAATATTTCCGTCAGCGAATTCTTTATGAAAAACCGCCATTTGCTGGGGTTTGACAACCCGCGCAAAGCTCTTTTAACGACCGTGAAAGAGGCGGTTGACAACTCGCTCGACGCCTGCGAGGAAGCGGGAATTCTGCCGGAAATCTGGGTCGGAATCGATCAGACCGGCGAGAACCGATACCGGGTGTACATTCAGGACAACGGGCCGGGAATCGTGAAAAAACAGATCCCGCCCATTTTCGGGAAACTGCTCTACGGATCAAAGTTTCATAAACTGAAAATGACCCGCGGTCAGCAGGGGATCGGCATTTCCGCCGCCGGCATGTACGGCGCGCTGACAACCGGCAAACCGGTGCTGGTTATGTCACAAATCAGCAAGCGCAACGCGTTTTACTGCGAGCTGAAAATCAACACGAAAACCAACGAACCGGAAATTCTCAACAATCGCGGAGAAGGCGTCGTCATTCCCGCCGCTCAGGCAGAGCGCGAAGAATGTATGAAGGTGAACAACATTCAATGGGAAGACGTTCCCCATGGAACGAGAATTACCATTGAACTGGAAGCGACGTTCTTCCGCGGCCGCGGCTCGGTTGACGAATACATTGAGGAAACCGCTATCGCCAACCCGCACGCTACAATTCATTACAAAAGCCCTCTGGACGATCAGTATACAACCATCGCGCGTTCGACAGACCAGCTCCCGCCTGAGGCGAAAGAGATCAAGCCGCACCCGTATGGGGTGGAACTGGGTTTGCTGGCGACGATGCTCAAAGACTCCAAAGAGCCGACCATGTCGTCGTTTTTGACAAGGAGCTTTTCCAAGGTCAGCCCGGTCAGAGCGCAGGAAATCTGCGGAAAAGCAGGGCTGTCGACGTCCATGAAGCCCGGCAAGGTGGAACACGATCAGATTGAAAAACTGTACAGAATCATTCAGGCGACCAAACTGCCTAATCCGTCAACGGAATGTCTGTCGCCCATCGGGGAAGATCTGCTCATTAAAGGCATGCACACCGTCATGCCGGGCGAATTCTATACCGCAGCAACGCGACCGCCAGCCGTCTATCGCGGCAACCCATTTCAGCTGGAAGTCGGTCTGGTTTACGGTTCAGCGACGGCAACGCAACAGGTCAGCAAAGATTTATTGTTGGAACTGCTGGACGAAACCGATACGCGAACGCTGCGTCAGTTCCTCATGATGACTTTCTACGGTTTGGGCGCAGACGGCGCGGACAAGATTCTTGCCAAGGCGAAAATCGGGACGCGAAAGTCGCCCAAGGGGTTGTCGGAACGGGAAATCAACCAGCTCTTTGACGCCATGCACAACCTCAACCTGTCGGAAGGACAAACGATGAACGTCATGCGGTACGCCAACCGCGTCCCGTTACAGTTCCAGGAAGGGGCTTGCGCGATTACGCAAACGATTAAATCCATGAACTGGCGCTCCTATGGGCTCAGCCAATCCCGCGGCGCGCTGCCCTCCGGCCCGGTAAGCATCATGGTTCATCTTGCCAGCGTCTGGGTGCCTTTTACGTCGGAATCGAAAGAGGCGATCGCCCTCTATCCGGAAATTCAAAAGGAACTCCGATTGGCGTTACAAACTGTCGGGCGCAAGCTGGGCATGTACCTGCGCCGAAGAATGAAAGTCAAACAGGAAGCCGACAGGCGTCAGCAGTTCCTTCGCTATCTGGGCGAAATCGCGACGGCGACCAGCGCCATTTCCGGCGTCAATAAAGACGAGCTTCATCAAAAGCTCATCGAACTGGCGAAAAGCAAGACCTCCATGGCAGACGTCGAACTGGACGAAAACGGCAGACCGATCGAACAGCCGCAGCAGTCCCCCACGGAAATGGACTTGGGCGAAAACGTTCTCATTGTCGAACAGGACGCCATGCAGTTTATTCACAGAACGTCCAACGGAACAGGTCAGCAGAAGCTTGATTTTGACGATTCGGACGAGGAATCGGACGCAGACGACGGCGCGGACGAGCAAGAGGGGCAAGACCAGCAAGAGTGATTTCAATGAGCAGAACGAAAAAAGAGACGGCAGGACTAACGAAGCTGGGTAATCATAATACAAAGTACGATTATGATTACAATCCAGACGTTCTGGAATGTTTTGTAAACAAACATCCAGACAACGACTATATTGTAACGCTGGACGCCTATGAGTTTACGTCGCTGTGTCCGATTACCGGTCAGCCGGACTTGGCGAAGGTCGTCATCAGCTATATTCCCAACGTACAGATGGTCGAAAGCAAGTCGTTAAAACTGTACCTGTTCAGCTTTAGAAATCACGGCGATTTTCACGAAGACTGCATGAATATCATTATGAAGGATTTAATCAAATTGATGAATCCGAAATACATCGAAGTCAAAGGAATCTTCGCGCCCCGAGGAGGCATTTCCATCTTTCCGTTTGTCAATTGGGCTAATCCGGATTTTGGCTATCAGGAACTTTGTTACCAACGAAAGCTGGACATTCTGAAATCCGCTTCCGACAGAACAATCCGGTTTGATATGTAAGGGAGGGAACGGGAATGAAAGCTCTTGTATTAAGCAGCGGCGGCCTGGACTCGACAACCTGTTTAGGCATCGCCGTAGAAAAATACGGGAAAGAAAACGTTGTAACTGCGTCCCTGTTTTACGGTCAGAAACATTTTAAAGAACTGGAATGCGCCAATAAAGTCGCCCGGTATTACTGCGTTCCGCATTATGAACTAAACGTCAGCAGTATTTTTGAGTTTAGCAACTGTTCTCTGCTGGAACATTCGACAGAAAAAATCGTTCATGAAAGCTACGCTCAGCAGATTCAGGAAATCGGCAGCGAAAGAATTAACACGTACGTCCCGTTCCGTAACGGACTGCTGTTGTCAATCGCGGCGGCGTACGCGGACGGACTGTTTCCCAAAGAACAGATTGCGATTTTCTTTGGCGGGCATGCAGACGACGCAGTCGGCAACGTCTATGCGGACTGTACGCAGGACTTTGTCCGCGCCATGAACGCGGCAATCAATATCGGCACGTATAAAAAGATTTTTATTGAAAGCCCGTTGATCAACATGCATAAAGCGCAGATTGTAAAACGCGGGCTTGAACTGCGCGTTCCCTACGAGCTGACGTGGAGCTGTTACGAAGGCGGCGAAAAACAATGCGGCGAATGCGGTACGTGCATTGACCGTCGGAAAGCGTTCGAGGCGAACGGCGTTGTAGATCCCGTTGGCTATGAACGATAGCATGATAGAATTCAATTATAGAGAGAATAATGTACACGATAATTAAACAGTTTGATATTTCTGCCGCTCACAAGCTAAACCTGAGTTATCCGAGTAACTGCTCAACGTTACATGGGCACAACTGGCGGATTAAAGTGTTTTGTCGATCGAAGGAATTGAACGAAAACGGAATGGTTATAGACTTCACCCAGATTAAAGAGCTGGTTCAGAACAAGCTAAACCATGCGTATCTGAACGATATTCTGGATTTCAATCCGACTGCAGAGAATATTGCAAAATGGATTGTGGACACAGTTCCGTTCTGCTATAAAGCCGTCGTTGAAGAGACGGACGGCAGTATTGCAATTTATGAAAAAGACGTACAAGATTAACGAAATCTTCTATTCCATTCAGGGAGAGGGGGCAAACGCCGGCGTTCCTGCCGTATTCGTCCGATTTTCCGGCTGCAACCGGCGCTGCCCGTTCTGTGACACTGACCACGAATCCGGCGTCGAAATGACCGCACAGCAGATTCGTCAAGCGGTTGAAAAGGCGAGCGACGGTCTAAAGACAATGGTCGTTTTAACGGGCGGAGAACCGACGCTGCAATTATCTGATGAGGAAAATCTGTTCCCGGACGCCGGCGACCGCCGATTGATTGCTATTGAAACAAACGGAACGGGCGCCGTCCCGAGTTGGATTGACTGGGTAACGGTATCGCCCAAAGACGATATCCCGCTTGACAAACTGCCCCGATTTAACGAAGTTAAACTGCTCTTTGACGAAACCCGCCTTGACTATTTTCAGCTCTTTAACCAAGACGGAATCACAGCGTTTATTCAACCGATCGAACGCAGCGGGGAATACAATTTCGACGAGGCAATCGCCTTCGTCAAACAGAACCCCCGCTTCCGCCTTTCCGTTCAGATTCATAAACTGATAGGGATGCAGTAGGAAGCGGCGAAGAAATTATATGGAGTGCGACGGCTTGCCGTCGCTTTCATTACCAGTACCGCCGCTAACAACAATAATAGTAAATTCGCGCCAACAACGCGGGAAGAATTATCTACATCTAAAAACAGTCGAAGGAAATCGAAAAAGGTTCTTACGTAATTGGCACGAAATGCCTTTTTAGAAATTCTTTACGTTTCTCTTTAAAAGCGACGGCAAGCCGTCGCACTCCACATGCGCGGGCGTCTTCGCCCGCAAAAGAAAAAAACGCTCTTTCAATGCGTGAAAATATTTCCTCCCCGCTTGCAATACGCAGGAATTCTATTATACTTTGAATAATACATAAAAATAATCTTTCCCATACCCTAATAACATAGGAGTTCCAATGAAAATGACATTAACGTCTATAATCATTGCTTTAACGATTGCGTTGTTATCCGTTGCCGTTTTTACGTCATGTTCTCCAAACGCTGAAAAGAAAGACGAGCCAATTCAAAAAACAGAAACGGCAAACGAGGACGTTCCAGACGCTGAAATGATAAATTTATGGCGCCAAGCAGCTGAACAAGGAGACGCAGACGCTCAATATAACTTAGGCATCTTCTATTCTCAAGACGACAGCGTTGACAAAGATATGACAGAAGCTGTGAAATGGTTTCGCAAAGCGGCAGAACAAGGAGTTGTTGAAGCTCAATACAATCTGGGCATTTGCTATTTTGAGGGCGAAGGCATTGACAAAGATATGATCGAAGCTGTAAAATGGTTCCGCAAGGCGGCGGAACAAGGGTACACAAAGGCTCAAAATTTTCTGGGCGCATGTTATGGTAACGGCGAGGGCGTCGACAAAGATTTGAATGAAGCTGTTAAATGGACTCGTAAAGCTGCGGAACAAGGATACGCTGAGGCGCAATTTAATTTGGGAAAGTGTTATTTTTATGGCAACGGCGTTGAAAAAGATTTGAGTGAAACGGTAAAATGGTTTCGTAAAGCGGCTGAACAAGGAGATGCAGAAGCGCAATACAATTTGGGCAACTGCTATAATGAAGGCGTAGGCGTTGAACAAGATCTGAGCGAAGCGGTAAAATGGTTCCGTCTTGCGGCAGAACAAAGGTATGCACCGGCACAATTCAATCTGGGAGTTTCCTATAATAATGGTGAAGGCGTTAAACAAGATAGAAATGAAGCGATAAAATGGTTTCGCAAGGCGGCGGAGCAAGGAGACGAAGACGCTATTGACGCTCTTATAGATATGGGCGAATGGAACGACGATTGACGCAAGCCGTAATTTCGTTCGTTAACGCTCACACCCACGGGTTTACACCCGTGGCTCGCCTAAGTTTTCGCTCCGATTCAACATTCACGACAAACGTTTACAGCGCTTTTGTCAGGATTTCCAGCAGCATGGCTTCTGTTACAGGCGGCTGACAGTTGAGAACGCCGTCGGCGCAGAAGCTGACTTTCTTAACCCCTTTGACGATTTCCGGCAGGTCGGATTCTGTAACGCCCTTTTCAGACAGCCGCGTCGGCATGCCGGACTCGCCGATAAATCGTTTGAACGCGGCGATGCCTTCGTCAATAACTTCTGATACGGTTCTGCCTGACGGGGAAATTCCCATGACGTTTACCGCAAACTGGAAATAGCGATCCGGCTTGAACTGCTTCATGTAGTCCATCCAGCTGGGCATGACCAGACCGAGGGACGAGCCGTGGTTGATTTGATGTCGCGATGTGAGCACGTGCCCGACCTGATGCATGGGCGTCCAGGCGTCTCCGGGCGATGCCCAGCCGTTGAGAGCGCACGTCGCGCACCACATCAATTCGCAGCGAGCATCCGCGTCCGTCGGGTTCGCCAGCGCCTTGGGCAGGTTGACGACGATCGTTCTCATCACGCCTTCCTGCCATGCGTGAAGCAGGTCGGACTTCGGCTGTCCGTTAATATAGATTTCCAGCACGTGAGAAATCGTATCGACCGCGCCGCACGCCGTTTGGAACGGGGGCAGGGTATACGTCAGTTCCGGGTCGAGAATCGCCAGTTTCGGGAACAGGAGCGGACTCCAAATATAGGACTTTTCTCCCAAGGCGCGGTTGCTGACAACGGAACAGTTGTTCATCTCGCTGCCCGTCGCCGGCAAAGTGGGAATCATCACCGTCGGGAGCGTGGACGTCGGAGGAATCGCCTGAATGTTGTCGTGCCGGCTGTAGACCATGTTCCACAGATCCCCGCCGTTGTAGTCGACGCCCGCAGCAATCGCCTTGGCGGCATCCATCGCGCTTCCGCCGCCAACGCCAACGACGACGTCCGCGCCGAAACTTTTCGCCAGTTCAACGCCCTGAGCGACCATGGCAATATCCGGGTTGGGCATGACCTCGCAAAATCGCTGTTCTTCAACGTCTGCCGCCTTGAGCAGGTCTGAAAGTTTATCCAGCGTCGCAGCGCAGCCTTTATCGGAATAGGAAACGACCAACGCCTTTTTTCCGTACTGGGAAATTTTTTGTCCTGCCTGAGAAAAAACGCCTATGCCAAACAGAGCCGTTACCGGATTGCTGTATTCAAACGAATTCATTATTATCTCCTTTTAGTTGCGAGTGGTGAGTGGTAAGCGCTTAGTGCATAGTGCGTAGTGCATAGTGAGGGGAGCGCTTGCGTACTAGCGCTAAGTACTATGCACTAGGTACTACTGCCTTCTTTTACAATTAATCCATTTTTATTGCTTCGGCGAAAAACATATTGAGGACGTGTTTGTCAAAGTCTGTAATGACTTCTATATTGGGTCTGGACGGGGACTTGATTCTTTGATCAAAAACCGTCATGCCGGTTGTCAGTTCGCCAGAAATTTCAATGCCGACGTGGAGTTTTTGTCTGCTGAACAAATCCGGATGCAATATTGACAAAAGAGCAACAGAACTATTGACAAAAATCTTCTCTCGACCCAGCCACTGGCGATAATTAAAGAATAGAGCTGATAAAATCCGCTTAAGTCTCGAACCGGATTCTGTAGAAGCCATTTGATTGACAACGTCCAATCCGACTGAAAACCGCGAAGCGACATCAATCGGAATAATCGTTTTAGTCATTTTGCACTGAAAGACTTCATGCGCCGATTGCGGGTCGCAGTACATGTTAAACTCAGAGCAGGGCGTGATATTGCCTTGGGCTGACAGAGAGCCGCCGGAAATAACCAGATGCCCGATCAAAGAAGCAATAGTCGGATCGTGAGTTATTACGCGAGAAATGTTTGTTAACGGACCCAACGCGAGAATCGTTACCTCGTTGGGATTGGATTTGATTATGTCATGAATGACCTTGGCGGCGCTAGGACGCTGAAGCAGATCTACAACAGGAACGCCGACGTCGCCCAATCCGTCTTGACCGTTTAACATGGAACCGTCTACAGACAACCCGCCCAGCGGCTCTTCTCCAACGCCAAACCGGGGACGAGGACTTGGATCAATTAAATCCAGAATGGTATGCAGATTCTGTCCGGCGCGCGTTGCATTCACTTTTCCGGCTGAAGACGTTACTGCCAAAACGTCCAGATTGGGATTTCGCAGAGCCAGCCATAGAGCCAGCGACTCTTCTATTCCCGGCGACAAATCAATAATAAGTTTACGTTTCATATCTTATCTATTTTAAAATGAATAGCGACAATTCGCCTCACGCCTCTACAATATACCCTATTGGACAATGAAAATCAAGGATTTTTTAAAAAATTTTTAAAATTTCGGAAAAAAAACGGCTCCTGCCCTGTCCAAATGTTAACGATTGTGTATAATAAATAAAGGGCAAAGAGTGTTTGTGAAAGCCTTGTCAATTTCATTATAATCAGATTATATTGAAATATTTTCCAATCATTCATGAATTAAATTTATTATTCGGACTGTTACGATGATGTCAAACAAACGACTTGAAATCCGCAGCGGGTATACGCTTATCGAAATTCTGTTGGCAGTTACGCTTGGTCTGATTTTGATGTTGGGCGTCGTACAGATGTTTGCCATGGTTAGCAACTTTGTAACGAATTCTCAAGGACTGATGGAGTTGGATCAGAAAGTTCGTTCTGCGCAGATCATGCTTCAAAACGACTTGGCAAGGTACACCGCCAAAATGACGGTTCCTGCAGATCCTGATTCTGGCTATGGATATTTCAGAATTGAAGAAAACAGTTCGACTGTAGCTACTACAAGTCCGGATACCCGTTTGGCAGATTTTTATAGCAACCTTACAGGAATTCTGGGCGACAATGACGACGTTTTAACGTTTACTATTCACGACCTGGACTCGCCGTTTATTGGTCGTAATGGAACCACTACAGTTCATTCGCCCGATGCGGAAGTTAAATGGTTTATTTTGAAAAACTCCAACAATGTCTTTTCGCTGTACCGACGCATTAGCGTTCTCGATCCAACGGGAATTCCCGCTGCTACCAGAACTGGCAACATCAAACACGCTTCGTTGTCTGATTTGACGTTTACCCCAGGCGCAGGCGGGAGCGGTCGAGGTCGAGGAGGCGCAGCCAACGAAACCAATTATCGCGACACTGACAGCGCGGCTGTAAGCAACGCTGATCTTATTCTGGATAACATTATTGTTTTCGACGTTAAAGTTTGGGATCCGGAAACGCAAGGTTATGTCGATTTGGGAAAGGGAACAACTTTTAGCGCCGCGCGTGGAAATGTATTCGACACGGGCAGTCGATTCAAGGTTACTACAGCTGCCGCCAATCCCTCTACAACCGGAAACGGAACAAGCGCTGTTGTAAACGCTCCCAACCCTTCCAATTTCAGTCTTCCCAACGTTAAAATGGCGGGAATCAGTCTTCAGGGAATTCAGATTCACGTCCGAACGTTCGACCCGACTTCCGGAATCATCCGAGACTTTACCGTCGAACAGGAGTTCGTAACGCACTAAAATAACGATGTCGAAAAAGCCGTTTCGTCTAGAATCCGTTCTGAAATTGCGTCAGATGGAGTTGGACAACTGTCGATTGGAATTGGCAAATCGACAGCGGCGATTAGATGAAGTTCAAGCTCAGCTTAACGACAAAGAATCTGAACTGGATGAACAAAACAGGGTTTTGTCTGACCTGTACTCTGGCGGATCGTTTTCTCCAGACGAGCTGATAAATCAGCAGCGTTTTTGCGACCAGATTCTTCGAACGATTGCATCGCTAAAAGAAACCATTGTCCAATTGTCAAACGACGTCGCCGCCCAGCAAGACGTCGTTACTGAAGCCTATAAAGAAGTTAAAAAGCTGGAAAAACTAAAAGAGAAAGAACTTGAGAATGGGGAGTAGGAGGAAATAGGGAATAGGGAATAGTTATTCGCCTTCGGCGAATTTAAAAACCACTCCCTCCGTGGGTTAAAACCCACGGCTACTGATATTGAACCGCTATGCGGTTCTAGCGGATGCGCTTCGCGCCTATTCTCTACACCCTACTTCCCACTCCCTACTCCCTATTCCCTACTCCCTGTAATTTATGTCCTACCTTTTTACCTGCTGTCAGATTGGAGCGGAAAAGTTCCTCAAGCATGAGCTTTCAGAATTGGCTCCGCAAGCGCATTTCGCCTTTTCCCGACCGGGATTTGTAACATTCAAATTTCCGGAAGAACGCCCTGCGCCAGAGGAAGGAGTTCCGAAGAGCATATTCGCCCGGGCGTCTGGCGTGTCGCTGGAACGGCTGACAGGCGACGAAGCTGACAGAGTTGCAAAAATCGTCAAAGAGCTGGAAGACGGGGACTATCAGGCGTTTCACGTTTGGTCGCGCGACGAAAAGCCCTCCGGTAAAAGCGGGTACGAAGTCGGTCCGACGGAAGAAGACGAGCGCGTTGCCAACCTCGTTCGCTCAGCCCTTCCGGCGTCTGTCAGAAACAGATTGCTGATTAACGAACCGGTCGTAAAAGGCGATCGGGTTCTGGACTGCACAATTGTTGACCCGGACGTCTGGATGACGGGCTTTCATCGCTCGACGTTTACAGCGACGTGCTATCCAGGAGGAATGATTAATCTCGTCATGCCGCCGGAGGTCGTCTCTCGCGCGTGGTACAAAATGGAAGAGGCGTTGATTTGGAGCGGGCTACCCTTGGAACCGGGCGCAAGAGTTGCAGAACTGGGTTCGTCTCCCGGCGGGGCGACGCAGGCGCTGCTGTCGCGAGGCTGTCAGGTGTTGGGCGTCGATCCGGCGGAAATGGCGCCGATTGTCCTGGCGAACCCCAATTTTCGGCATCTGCGAGGCAGAACGACCGAACTTCCCAAGAAGGAATTCCGTAAAATTCGTTGGCTGGCGTCCGACATGAACGTCGCGCCCAACTATACGCTCGACGCCGTTGAAGACATCGTCATGAACAAGCAGGTCAGCATCCGCGGGTTGATTCTGACGCTCAAACTGGTTGAATGGGACTTGGCGTGGAACATTCCTCAGTATTTAGATCGAATTCGTTCTTGGGGATTCAACGTTATTAAAGCGCGTCAGCTGCAGCACAACCGACAGGAAATTTGCGTCGCTGCGCTGCAAACGCCATTCAGACGCAAAAGCTGAAAATATCGTTTTCCGTCATTGCAAGAAAAACAATTTCAGAGTATAATAGTATATATGTTTGGTCCGATATTTACTCGCGAATTGGTCGTATCTCCCGAACGGACAAAAATCTACGTTGCCCGGTCGATATACGCGGCTCTGTTTCTTGCAATCTCGGCAACCGCCTGGCTGTTGATAACCGGCTCTCAGCAAATCCGGGACGTCGGGGACTTCGCGCGATTTGGAATTCGGCTTTTTTCGATCCTCGCGCCGCTGTCGCTGACGCTTTCGATGTTCCAGTCGGCGTTGTTGAGCGCGTCGTCCGTTTCTCAGGAGAAAGATCGCAAAACGCTTGATCTGCTGTTGCTGACCAATCTCAGTTCTTACGAATTGACGGTTGGAAAATTGACGTCGTCTCTGCTGCATGCGTTTATTTTGCCGTTTGCAACGCTGCCGATTTTGATGTCCTGCACCGTTTTTGGCGGGGTCGACGCTCATCAGGTTTTGCGAGTTTTTGGGGTAACGTTGGCGTCGTCGCTTCTCAGCGGCGCAATCGGGTCTGCAATCGCGTTTCGCTGCGAGAAAACCTTTTTAACGATCAGTTTGACTCTTTTAACTCTTACAGCATGGCTAATTGTCGGGGAAACGGCGCCGTATTGGACGCCTGTCCCTGCCAGCTATGTCAGCCCATATTCCGCAGTTTTGGCTGCGGCGGAACCGATTCAAACGCAGGCGCAAACGAGCTATTATCTGTTCTGCGCCCTGGCGACGATTATCATTTATATGCCTGTAATTTTACTGGTAAGAGTCTGGAACCCGCCGCGAATTGTCAAAGCGCCGGTTGTCGAATCGACTGCGGAAAATCCGGTTAATATTCATGCGGAAAACCTGATTTCTCGCCCGGTTTGGGACAACCCGATTCTATGGCGAGAGGTTCGAACCGCCGCCTACGGAAAACGACTGTTCCTGTATCGGCTTGGATACCTTGTCATGGCGGGGCTGTGTCTGTACGCGGTTTTGGGACAAAGTCAAACGGCGTCCGACTGCTTTTTCTATATCGCTCCGCTGGCGTTGCTGAGTCTGGTTTTGATTAACGCTCAAAGCGTAACCGCCATTTCAACGGAACGTGACGGAAAAGCCTTGGACTTGCTGCTTTCCAGCGACCTTCAGCCGTCAGAATTTGTCTGGGGCAAACTGTTGGGCGCGTTCTGGAACTCCAAAGAAATGGTTTTGATGCCGCCACTTTTGATCAGTCTGGTTTGGTATTGCAAAGAGCTTCCGTTAGAATACGCCTGTTATTTGGCAATCGGATATTTAATACTCGCATTTTTCAGCGCAACGCTGGGGCTTCACTGCGGCATGATTTACGCCAACAGCCGGCAGTCCATCGGCATCAGTCTGGGCGTTGTCTTTTTCCTGTTCGTCGGCGTAGCCGTCTGTTTGAGAATGATGCTCACGTTCAGCGGCTCGTTTCAGGCGCAATTTCAACCCTTTTTAGCTTTGATTATCGGCGGCGGAGCAGGGCTGTACGCAGCGTTGGGGATTCGCAACCCATCGTCGGCAATCGCTTTGGCGTCTTTTGGATGCCCCTGTGCGACGTTTTACGCTCTGGTTGCGCTGCTGATGAATTACACTTTGGGCGTGTTTTTCGTCGTCTGCGTAGCATACGGTTTTGCCGTTGCCGCCATGCTCGTCCCCGCCATTTACGAATTCGATATTGTTTCCAGTAAAGCAGATTAGGCGCACGTATTATGACTGATCCCAACGCTACTCAAATATATCATGCTGACAATCAGCCGCCGACGGATTTCTTAAATCTGTCGACCGACAGCAAAGAGATAGACTTGCTGTGCGACGCCTACGACAATATTCTCAACCAGGAGTTTTTGGAATCCTGCGATACTCTTCATTTTGGAAAGAAACTTGGCGCAGGCGGTCAGGGCGTCGTCTATCGTTCTCAGCGCGTTGGAACAGACAATTTTATATTGCCAGTCGCGTTAAAAATCTTTTCCCCGATTCGATACAATACGGAAAAAGAGTACCTCAACGCCATGAACCTTATGGCGGCAGTTTCATCGCGAGTCGCTCTTGTTCAGCATAACAATCTGATTAACGTCAATAACTGGTCGCAACATCAGCAAATCCGAATCATGGAAATGGAGTTTGTTGACGGCAACGACCTTTCCACGATTATTCATCCCAAAACGCTGACGTGGCTTAAAGAGCATTGTTCCGCCAGCCGGTTTGAATCGATTACCAACGTTGTTTTGGATTCCGGCGCCAATAATTTACGCTTCCAAACAGGCGCGGCTGTTACAATTATTATTGAATGTCTTAAAGGACTGGGCGCGCTTCATCGGGAAAAAATTGTTCATTCAGACGTCAAGCCGTCCAACATCATGATCAAACGCACCGGTTCCGCCAAGATCATCGACTTGGGGTCGTCCTATTTGCTGGACGATCTGCCCAGTCGTCGTTCCTGTACGCCGGCTTACGCCCCGCCGGAGGTGTTGGATAACGATGAACCAACAGTTTTAAGCGACATCGCCTCTTTGGGATACGTTTTTCTGGAACTGATCACCGGAAAATCGCTCTTTTCCAGACAATGCACGCATTTGCAGGAAAAACGATCTATATGCTATCATATAGAACAGATTCTCGGCGCGCCGCTGTGTTACAATTCCGTTCTGGTCGAATTTTGTAAAAAGCTGGTCGCGCCCAACCCCGCGGATCGTTTTCAGTCTGCAGACGAAGCTGTTACGTCAGACGCCAACGGCGCCGCCGCCATTCTGCGTCAGCTGGTTTTGATGAACCTCGCCAGCGAATATTCCAACGACTTGCGCGTTCTGATGGAAGACCTGACGGAAATGAACAACGATAATTAACCCTCATTCCCTTGCTGTAAGAATTTTTTTCAAGGAGACAACTCATGGATTCGTGGAAAGACGCCGTTGATAAAGCCGCTCAAGAGTTTGATCGTCCAGATGTCAATCTCAGTCAAAACCTTTCTCCCACTCAGCGTCAAGAGGATTTTAGAATCATTGCTGACCTGTCCGACAAACAGGTGCGTCAGCAGGCGATTGAAGACGCAAAAGAGCTTTTGTACAAAATGGGTCCAAGCAGCGACGAACTCAATTCTTCTCAGTCCAGGTAACAGCAATTTGATTCCATGTCCAGACGTAAACTGTCGCCTGTCGAAAAAGCCCGCAGAGAAATCTTCTCCGTTTCCTGTCTGGATATTATGGACTATCAAAACTGGATGGCAGTCGCTTTGGAACAAGCCAAACAAGCGGCGGAAGAGGGCGAAGTTCCTGTCGGCGCCGTTATCGTTCGAAACGGAGAACTGATCGCTGCGGAAAGAAACCGTCGTCAGGGGCTTCAGCGTCCAACAGCTCACGCCGAAATTTTGGCAATCGAAAGCGCTTGCGAAAAACTCGGGACGTGGAATCTTTCAGACTGCGCTCTTTACGTTACTCTCGAACCGTGCTGCATGTGCGCTGGGGCGATTCTTCAAGCCCGAATCCCGTTGGTCGTCTACGGCGCCGACGACCCCAAAGCCGGCGCGGTAAAATCGCTTTTCACTCTGCTCAACGATTCCCGACTCAACCATCGCTGCGAAGTCGTCTCCGGAATTCTCGACACCGCCTGCGGGAAAGTTCTTACCGATTTTTTTCAGAAAAGAAGAGACGAGAAAAGGGAGTAGGGAGTGGGGAGTAGGGAATAGGCGCGAAGCGCATCCGCTAGAACCGCGTTAGCGGTTCAATATCAGTAGCCGTGGGTTTCAACCCCATAGGTATCAACTTAAGTGGGCGCAATTATTGTTTGTGATAGTTGTCTTTTATTGAGTCGGTCATATAATAAGGGATCTTTTACACGTGTATTACGTTTGGAATTTTCGAGCATAAACGTGACGGTTTGTTTGAT
>JAFSMW010000056.1 GCA_017447745.1 Thermoguttaceae bacterium | reverse complement strand
TTATTGAGTCTTTCCGACTCACAACTTGCTCACAAAGGAAAAAACAAGAGACTATCTCTTATTCATCTTTTAAGGTACAATGTCTGTTCCGCCAAATTGTCAAAGGTCATTTGTTGCTTACTCGACTTGCTGTCGCGCAAACAACGGGGGATAATATAGCGCTTTTTTAATTCCCGTCAATGGGGGGAAAGGCGCTTTTTCGAAAAATTTTTAAAAATCTTTGGTTAGGCGAGGAATTGGCGCAAGCGACCAACGGAAGCGACGATAATACGTCTCGAGCGGAAGCTCGGATTGGGAGCGGCGCCTCGCCGCCCGTGGGTTAAAACCCACGGCTACTAATATTGAACCGCTACGCGGTTCTAGCGGATGCGCTTCGCGCCCATTATTCTTCTTCCGCATCCAGCTGTTTCTGGACGTCTTCCGGAATGACGAAGTTGGCAAAGACGTTCTGAACGTCGTCGTGTTCGTCCAAGCGGTCAAACAGTCTGAGAGCCTTGCGAGCGTCGTCAAGTCCCAGTTCAACGGTATTTGACGCGATACGAACCATCTGGGATTTCGACGGGTGCAAGCCCTTGTCGGTAAACGCCTGCATCATGGCGCCAAAATCGTCTGTCGAGCAGAGAATATTGTAGTACTTCACGAGGTTGTCGTTGTCGTCGTAATCCTCTTCAACAGTGCAGTCTTCGCCGCCCAAGTCGAGAATGAGTTCGGTCATGGCGTCTTCGTCGGGCATCTGATCGATCGGGATGTAAAACTGTCCTTTGCGGTCAAACATGAACGCGACGCAGCCGGGGTTTCCCATCTTGCCGCCGCAGACTTCGAAAATCTTGCGGATTTCCGGAGCCGTTCTGTTGCGGTTGTCGGTAAGAACTTCTGCGATAACGGCGCTTCCGCCCGCTCCGTAGCCCTCGTACACCAGTTCTTCGAGGTTGCCGCCTTCCAGTTCGCCAGTTCCCTTTTTGATGGCGCGCTGAATGTTTTCCTTTGGCATACTGACGGCTTTGGCTTCGTCAATAGCGTAACGCAGCTTCAGGTTCGTATCGACGTCTCCGCCGCCCGCCTTGGCAGCAACGATAATCGCCTTGGACAGTTTGCTCCAAAGACGTCCGCGTTTGTTATCGACCAGAGCTTTCTTATGTTTGATTCCAGCCCAATGTGAATGTCCTGACATTTTGTAAACCTCTTTCTTTTGTATTTTGTTAGGTGATTAAATCTGATTGTAAGCAAAAATTATTTCGATTCCGGTTCCGTTTGCAAACTTTCCTCTGATGGAGGGTGAACGCTATTGAGTTTCTTTTCAAGAGCGGCGCGCAAATGCGGACTCGATTTTTCTGCTTCAGCGTCTAACGCATCCAATGCCTTTTTCCAGGCTGATACGGCATTTTCCATATCGTTTTTGGCTGCATAGACGTCGCCCAGGTGATCGTATACCACTGGATCTTTTAACCCGTTTAAACTGCGCTGAATCAAATCGATTGCTTCATCGTATTTTTGAAGCCGATATTCAATCCAGCCCAGCGTGTCAAGATAGGCGCAGTTTTCAGGCTCCTCTTCCAACGTGCGGCGCGACATTTTTTCCGCGCGATGCAAATTTACATTCTGTTCTGCCTGCATGAACGCCAACGAGTTCATGGCAACCAAAGAACCGGGGTGTTCGTCTAAAACCTGCTCCAGCAATTCCATAGACTTAATCTGATATTCGTGTTTTTTGGAATCGTCCAGATTCGGATCAGCGCAACGAAGATCATAAATGCCAGCAAGCGAATGTCGAGCTTCAGATACGTTTTCCTGAACCCATGCGTCTTCGTAATTATCGATATTGTCAGCAATGATCTTTTCGTACAAGGCCTCAGATTCGTCTGTTCTGTTAGCCAAATGCAGCAACCACGCTTTTCTGACGAGAAACTCGATGTCGTTTGGATCGCTTTTCAAACAGGAGTCAATCCGCTCCATTGCCTTGTCGTACTGTTTGTTCAGAACCAGCGCGCCAGCCATGCAGAAATCACAACTGTTAACGCTGCGTTGATTTGGAAGCCACTTTTTAACGTTTTCAAACGCCTTGACGGCAGAAGCGTATTGAGAATCCCGCATGAGACACACCCCCCAAGTCATGCCAACGTTTTGACCATTGAATTCCCCTGGAGGAAGAACCAGATTGTCGTCAGATTCGTTTTCATTTCCGGAAAGCAGCTGCGACGCTTTGGATAAAACGGACTCCACAGCGTTTTGACGTTTAGTTGTATATTTCGGAACGACGCCCTTCGACATGGCATAATCCACAAACTGACGCAATTCAGCAATTTGCGGACTTTCCGGCTTGTCTTCCGAGGCGTCGTCGGGAGCTGTCGTCTGATTGGGTTTGGAAATTTTTTGATAAGCGCTCATTAACGACAAACTAACTGCGCCAGCATGAAAAACAGACCAACCCTTCCCGACATTATATCCGTTATCGGCAGCGTCTTTGAGAATACGGTTTTGAGCGTCTGCCGCTGCGGCGACAAAGGACTGGCGGTTTTTATCATCCTCAAGGAATTTAGTAGTCGTTTCGATAAATGGTTTAATATTGCCAGTTGCTTTAAACAGTCGCGCCATAGCGTCAAAAGCGTCTGAAAAGAGACCGGCTTCCAGCTGATACTGAATTATCTTGTCAAGCGTTTCCCGATTCGGTTTAACGTTGTAATAACGCTTGAGCTGTTTAATCGCCTCGCTTTTTTTGTCTTTTTTAGCCAATGAATCGCAATAATATTCCCAAACGTCATCGTCAAAATTCGTCAGAATCTTCTTTGACATTCCGGACAACGCTTTGTTTTTTTGAAGCGTTTGAATTTTCTGAGCAATTTTTGAAACGATGCCCTGGAGCGTTTGGTCAGCCAATTCTGGTTGATTTATTTTCTTAACCAACTCCTCCATAAGAAACATCGGCTCTTGTCCTTCGCCAGATAAATCCCCCTTTAACGCCTCGACGAGATACTTTTTTGCAGCGTCATAATCCTCTTTCGCCAAGGCAATGCGCGCTTTATGATAGGACAAAACAGGCGTATTTTTATTGAGCTTATCCGCCATTTCAAAAAACAGTTCAGCTCTTTCATAACGCTTGTCCATCAAAAAAGCGTCTGCAACAAGACGGAGCGTATCCGCTTTTTCTATTTCGAGAATGTCAATTAAACGCGGAGAAAGACCAAATTCTTTCGGGTCTTTGGCGGCGCGATAGACAAATTCAAAGCAGTCTGACGCCTGCGTATAATCTCCCGCCAAATAGGCGCAGCGGGCAGTCTCGTAATTCAAGACAACCGCCTGTGGATCAAATCGAGACCCCAGTTTTTCCAAAATTGATTTATAAAGCTTATACGCCTCGTCAACTGCTTCAACGCGAATAAGCCGGGATGCCAGCTGACGAAGCAACATCGGATCAATTCCGCCAACCGGCTGACCCTGATAATACATCTCGTCTATGTATCGAGCGGCTAAATCGTACTGTTCTCGAAGACAAGCCATTTCAACAATGCGAATGGACGTGGTCGTATTCGGATCAAGACGAGCCGCACGCTGATATTTTTTTAACGCCTGAGCTTCAAGCAATCGTTTTTGATAGGGCGTGTATTTAATTCTTTCAGAATTTTTCGATGCGTTAGGGAAATCGTCTCCGTAAAACTTTTTATGAACTTCACTGCGCCGTTCAAGGTCTCGAGCAACAGAAAACAGAATTTGAGCTTGCGCTTTATCCTGTTCTTGAGGTGTAAGATTTCGTTTAACAGACAGGGGCTTCACGGGATCGTCCCACGGAAAAACGCCATGCAAGACTAACGGTTCGGCTTTATTGGATTGATTTGAAGAGGCTTCCGGATTTGCATCCTGAGAGTAAAGAGCGCATGACGACGTTATCCATAGAAATAATATTATTCCCGGAAAAATACGCGCAATGCGAACCAGCTTTATATACAGTAAATGGAATTTCATTTATTATATCGTTATACGCCAACAGGCTGAAATCAGCAGACGACATTTCGATCGTTTGCCAATTTCAACCTCCGGCGAAGTTTAAATTATTTTGATTTCTTTGTTGATTTTGCCGCTGTTGACTTTGACGTCTTGGCAGGTTCCGCCTTCTTTGCGGCAGCCGTCTTCTTTGCAGGAGCGGGAGCTTTAGTAGACTTGGCTGCGGGCTTTTTTTCGGCAACAGGCTTCTTCTCAGTAGCAGACTTGGCAGCAGGCTTCTTTTCAGCTGCGGCTTTCTTTTCGACTGCGGCTTTCTTCTCAGCGGCAGGCTTGGCTGCGGGCTTCTTTTCAGCTGCGACTTTCTTTTCGACTGCGGCTTTCTTCTCAGCGGCAGGCTTGGCTGCGGGCTTCTTCTCGGCTGCGGCTTTCTTTTCGACTGCGGGCTTGGCTGCGGGCTTCTTCTCAGCAGCGGCTTTCTTTTCGACAGCAGACTTGGCTGCGGGCTTCTTTTCGGCAGCAGGCTTCTTTTCGACTGCGGGTTTGACTACGGGCTTCTTCTCTTCCGGTTTTGCAGAATCCGCTTTCGGTTCTTCCGGCTTTACACTGTTTTCTGGTGCAACGTCAGTTTGCGGAACCGCAGGAGATGTTGAATCAGCCTGCTGAATTTCCTCATCAGTCTTGCGACGCTTTGGAATTCTATCCTTGGATGTCGGGTCAATCGCAACAAGAATCTCCATGACCTTGCGACCATAGGGATTTTTCACGTACAATGCCGCCAATTGATGCAGCAGCGAAAAGAATTCATTCGCTTTCTTCTTTTCAATGACGCGTTCCAGCCACGAAACAGCGTTCTTTTCCCTGTCTTTTTTGTCAATAAGACCAAGAATATCAAGGACTTCAAGCTCTCCGGAGGACACCGGTATGGCGTGGCGTCCCATGACAGTCATCATTACATAAGCGGAATTGAAGGGCGTAACATTTTCCATTTTTGCAACGTACTCATTGAACGCCTTAACGCTCATTTTTTTGACTTCATCGATTTCAAAAGCGTATTTTTTATCGAAAATGTAATGCAGGATACGCTTGAGCCGGAGTCCGGTCTGAGCCGGTTCCGGCAGATTTTTCATCGTTTCCGCCAATTCGCGGGAACTGGAAACGCGAACTTCATTCCAGTCAAAGTAATTGTGCGTCAAAGCGTTATAGACGTCGTCTGCAGCGGAAAAAGATGCATTTTCCAGGCAAATTGAGTAAATGAGCTGTTCAATTGGCGTACGACTGACGTCTGGACGTTCAACCTTGAAGTTCTTTTTAAGTACTGTAACCATCCGCTTTAACACGGAGGCACGTTCAGCGTTATTCATATAGTTTCGCTCCTGAATCCCCCCTGACAGGGTATAATATTACATTTTGAATATATATTGTACCGCAATTAAGAATAAAGTCAAGGCATAGCGCCTATTCCAGATTTCGATTTGCCAAATAAACGTCTCCGGTTGATTTATTAAGCGCCTCCAAATAAGACGCCAACAGAACGTAAGCCGCCAATTTATCGCGATTTGCTTTTTTTTTCTTCGATGAAAAATCGGCGTCTCTCATCAGTTCGTCAGCAAATTTGGAACTGTATCGTTCGTCATAAAAAACAACTGGAACGTTGGTCAAAGCTTCCAGCCACGCGCCGAATTCTCTGGCTTGAACAGATTTTGGACTTTCGTCTCCGCTGGGATACAATGGAAGACCAACAACAAAACAAACAACCCGCTCTTCCTTGACAAATTCCGTAAACCACTGACCGTCAAGACGTTGAGTCCTTCTTGTCAGATTTTCGTACGGGAAAGCCATTTTTCTGTCAAAATCGGTAATTGCCACGCCAAGCCGAACCGTTCCGAAATCGACTGCTGCAATCTTGCCTGGCGGCAAGGGGTCTGTTATATTCATCTTGCTAAAAATGTATTAAGAGATTATAATAATCCAAATACAATTATTAAATACAATCATTTTTTAACGGTAAATATGATTACGAACGAAAATCGACTTTGTTCATCAAACAAAGAAGATAAAATATTTCGAATAATCTCACTCGTTAAAAAACGCGTTTTAAGCAATATCGGGAACATTATGATCCGCATCGAGAGAATCAAGAATGTCATTCTTTATTCGGTATTCGTTTGCCTAATAGTATCCACAACAAACATTTTCGGTCAAGGGGGAGTCCTCCCCCCTGCTGGATACAAAACTCCGCAGCCCCAAACCGAGACGTCAGAACCGTTTGCTATTCCCATCCCGACGATGGGTGGCATGCAGTACTGGTCAGACGAAGTCTGGTTTCAGGGCTGGAGAATTCAGTACAACAGCGTCTTCAAGCAAAGCCGACTCCTTGACCCAAACGCAAATCAGTACGCTTTTGGCTCGTTCAAACACTGCAAAGAGCGACTGGAAAAGATTAAACAGGCGCGACATTTACCGCCCATGCACGGGAGAGCGGTTATCCTTGTTCACGGATTTTTATCTAATTATAAATATCTGGACAAGATCGGCAATCGCCTTCGTCAGTCTGGGCGATACGACCAGGTCATTCAAGTCGCCTATCCATCAACGCAAGGGTCGCTGGAAGCGCACGCCGCCTGGATGGAACGGCTGATTTCCTCTCTGGACGGAATTACAACCATTGATTTTGTCGCTCACAGCATGGGAGGGCTTGTCGTTCGATCCTACATGTCCGGAAAGGGAAACAAACTCGGAATTCGTCCTGATCCCCGGCGATTTGGACGCGTCGTTTTTATCGGGACGCCAAACTACGGAACGTACACCGCCCAATACCATTACCAAACCAATCCGCTTGCCAAAGACTTTGCAGGCGCATCGTTGTATCAAATGGGGGAAGGCTGGAAAGAGTTTTCCAAAGGGCTTATCGTTCCCCCCTGCCCTTACGGCGTCATAGCCGGCGGAACGCCAGACGGGAAAGGACATTGCGGCGGTTTGCGCGGGGACGACGACGGCGTTGTCGAGCTGTCCAGTACGCGGCTTTCCGGCGCCAGCGATTATAAAGTTATGTTTTACAAACACAACGCGCTCCTGTTTCAACCGGAAACGGCGGAAATGGTCAACCGATTTTTGGAATTCGGTTATTTCCTTTCCCCGGAACAAATGACGCCGCTTCGATAGTTATAAATAAAATATATGGGACGAAAAAAACGACATTCCGATCGCGCCGACTGGGACGATGATTCCATCGACGATTTAACTCCAGAACCGGATCCTCAGCCGAAAAAAGCTGGGCCTCTTCAGGCGAGACTTGCCGCTCTGAACAGACAGCGAAATTCTGAAAAGGAGTCCAGCGACAAAGCCCCGGCAGATAAAAAAAGCGAGAGAGACGCCGAACCCGCCCCAGCTGTTCAGACGAAATCCAAAGAGCAAGGAAAAAAACAAAGTCAACCAAAATCTAAAGAACAGGCGAAATCCAAAGAAAAAACGGAATCGCGCAGTTCATTTACGCTTTTCCTTTCGTATTTGCTCATCTGGACAACAGCGCTGACGCTTCTTGCCGCCTGTCTTTTTGCCTCCAGCGCCGTGGCGCGAAAACTGTTCGCCCCGTCCAACGATTGGATAAGACTATATGTCGCATATCCTGCGGCAATTATCCTTTCGTTCTGGATTTATATCAAACAGTGCCAATATCTGTTTTTGGTCAAACGACGTCGGGCGCAATCCCTGTCGAAGCTCTGGATTTATTGCGGCGCAATCTGGGCTTTTGTTTTTGCCGCTCTGGAAGCCGCCTGTCTGACGCGCGGAGAATTCAGTCTCAGCGCGCTTCAATCAACGTTTCTCGGTTTGAATATTTTCTTTGTTGGCTGGTTAAACAGCGCAGTCAACGCATGGCGACAAAAAAGACTCATTGAATTAAAGCTCGCTCAAAACGAAGACTTTATTCCAGAAAAACTCTTTTCAAAAAACAAATGGGAAATAAAACTGTATATTGTTCTGTTTTATCTTCTGTTCGTCTATTTGGCAACAACGGATCTGTTTTAATTGATTATTGAGTTCAATGCAGATTCGGAATTAGGGCAAGGCGACTGGAGCGCTTACGCCTTGGACTTCACAACGTCCATTTCGATGGCATCGCTCCAAATAATTTTACATTCCGATTGTCTGAAACGTTCAATATATAATCGCAGACGAAACCGGAATCCAGCCCTCGTGGGAATCGTCCAGATTAATCAGAATCCAGTCGCCGCGGCGCTGCGAAACGGTAAACTCTACGCCAGCGGTAATCGGCTTCGTTAACGCGGGAGCGTACGTATCGGCATCGCCTTTACGAGCAACCACTTTCGACGCTGTAACAACGCCGTGCTGAGTCTGAACAAATCGCTGATAATCGTAATGAACCGAAACGAAAGCGCAAACGGTCAAAAGAACAAAAACAACTCCAACATACAAAATCGGGCGTTTAAGAAAAATAAAATACGCCAGAATTGTCAACGTTGTAACGATAGATAAAATTGTTGCAACAAGGGCTTTGTTCGGAAAAGAAATCCAGTTCTGCCAGAAGAACAGATTTTCAAACAGGGGAACGCTCTGCTCTTTTCCGCCAACGGACTGGATATTGTCAAGCAAATGCGGATTGGACGGCATGTACGGAATCGCCTGACGGTACGCAGCCAAAGCGCGAGGCTTGTCGCCCGCCATTGCGTAGGCGTTGCCAAGATTGTAATAAACCGCTCCGGACTTGACTCCCTGATTGACAAGATTCAAATACGTTTGGGCAGATTTGAGATAATCGTCCGGCTTTTGCGCCTGCGAAAATTCGTCCAATCCCTTTTGAAACTGCTGAACCTTGTCCGGCGGCAACGATTGAGTGCATCCGGATATTGTTAGCAAGCAGGTCAAAAGCGCCATCGCCAACGTCATTGAAAATGCTATTGTATATTGTTTCATTTCTGTTTTAACCCTTTAATAATCATTTCCGCTTTATCCGGAACATTGACGTCAGCGTTCACGCCGCCAAAACGCGCTGCGTCCGCCATTTCCAGAATCGAACGCGCCTCGTCGAGAATGTTTTCATCCTTGCAGCCGTCCTGACGCAAAAGATTAATCACCTCGTCGGTCGTCAAACCGGCAGAGGGAACGTTTTGTCTGTCGGCGGCGTATGCAGTAATCGCCTTGACGACGGCGTCCAGCTGTTGATCAGGATCAGCAAGCTCTTTCGCCTGACGAATCGCTGCCAGCGCAACGGATTCTGCGTGACGACGACGGGCTTGAGCAGGATTCAATTTTGTAATTCTGACAATCAACACAATAACGGACAGCGCAATAAAAGAGCCGTATACGATCCCGTTAGCCCACATAAACGGCGAGGGCGATTTCATCAAATCAAAGTTGGATTCACGAAGAAGGCTGACGTCTGTAACATTGGCGTGAACGCCGCCCTGACTCGTTTTCCAGGTTTGATCTGAAGAGCCGTTTTCCGCATTGGGATTTTTGGACGGAGCCATCAACAGCGCCGAGCCCTTTTCCACCGTCAGAGGAATTGATTTGGTTTTCATTTGGACATACTGTCCGGCGTCAAGATTAAAATAGGACGCTGTTATCGCCGGAATCTGATCAATTTTATCGTTCATCGGACGCATTGACCAGCTAAACTCCATCTGTCCGTCGGTAAGCCTGTCTGACGATTCGTAAATTTTAAAGTTATCGGCGAAAGCCGGATTGGATTCCAGTTTTGGAGCCGTCATATCCTCAAAAGATCCGGATCCTCGAATGCGAAGCGTCAGAGTAATCGGATCGCCGACCTTAACTTTATCTGGCGTAACAGACGCTTCCATGTCAAACTGCCCGATGGCGTTGATGTAATCGTCCGGACGCCCATTAGTCGGAGGTTCAATAACTTTCAGCGATAACGCCTTCGCGCTGGCAAAAAAAGAACCGCCTTTCAACTTGCCATTTTGAGAATCAACTGCCAGAACGCCCTGGAAGAAAACCGGTCCAAATACATACGTTCCGGTTTTTCGAGCGGTATAACGTCTGACAAGTTCATACTGCCAGTATTTCGTTTCCTTTCCGTTTGCATCTGGCAGCATTACTTTTTTCGGATTAGGCATGAAAACGCCCAAATATTGATTAAACATTCCTCCATATACAATTTTATTAATACTAAAACCGCCAGAGGCGCTTTGATACGGTCCCAGCCAGACGCTTACATCCGACGGCGTCGTCAAACCATCTGGAAGCTTGTCGGTAGCCCATGGAATTTTCAGATGTACAGGCGACGAATCCTGAACGGAAAGCGGATTTTGATTGGAACCTGGAATTGCCTTGACGTTAATTTGAAGAACAACTTCAAAACTTTGCAATGGATATACTGAAGAATCTGAGACGTCTTGCCCGTTACGTCGAGCAAAGATTTTCATTTTAACAACATCCTGTTCTTCAGGCGCTTTCACCGTCAGCGTTCCTCCGCCAGCTGTCAATCGTTGACCGTTGATTTCAAAAACAAGTCGAGGCAATTGAAGCTCGCCTGTTTTTAAAGGAACAAGTTGATATGTATAGATAATACCGTTTTCAACAGGTTTGTTGCTGAATGGATCATAACCCGAGCTGCTAAAATGTCGCTTGACGCCAAGAGAGCTCAACTCAAAATTATCGTTCATTTCCACCTCTGGCGGTTTAATCGGATCGGAGGAGCTGCTGAACGAAAAACTAAAGCCCATTCCATTATGGGTAAATGACTGATTATTCGTACTGGCGTCCTTGAGCGTTATTTTCCATTCTATCGTCTGCCCTTCATAAACGGACTCTCCAATCTTTTGTCCATCAACAGTCATGACAGACTTTATTGACGACTCCTCCGCCAGAGCCAGCGTCGAAAAGAACGTCAGGATTATTAACGATAAAAACGTATGTGAATATCTCATGATTGCAGTTATTAGTTTATTCCTGGTAGCAAGTGGTTAGTTTTTAGTGGTTAGTAAAAAGTTATTGCGGCGGTGCGCCCTGAGCGCTAATCACTTGCAACTTACCACTACTATTTTACCAATCTTTTTCAACTTTGTCAGGGGGGTTGAGCAAAGCGCGAAGCTTAGCCTCCAATTTTTTCTGTTCTTCTTGACGAGCTTGAACGCGACGCATCAGACCGCGCTCCTGAGCGTCTGTCAATTCACCTTCTTTTTGTTGAGCCTCTTGCTCCTGACCTTCCTGCTGTTGAGCGTCCTGTTCGTCCTGTTGAGCGTCCTTCTCATCTTGATCTTTTTGCTCTTCTTCCTCGGACTTCTTATCTTGCTCGTCTTTATCTTGCTCGTCTTTATTCTGCTCGTCCTGTTTGTCTTGATCTTGCTTATCCTGGTCTTGCTGATCTTGTTTGTCTTGATCCTGCTTGTCCTGATTTTGCTGATCTTTATTTTGATTCTGCTTGTCCTGGTTCTGCTTGTCTTGGTTCTGCTTGTCCTGGTTCTGCTTGTCCTGGTTCTGCTTGTCCTGGTTCTGCTGATCCTGATTCTGCTGGTCTTGATTGTCCTTATTCTGCTGTGAATCGTCTTTGATAATCTCTTCCAGTAATCGGAGCGCTTCTTTTTGCGATTCCAGAGCGGATTCCAGCTTTGACGCATTTAAATCGTCTGCAGCGCTTTGAACCAAAGGCGGAATCTTCGGACCAAGTTCAACGGCTTTTTTGCACATGTTTCGAATCTTCTGAACCTGCTGATCCTGTGGGTTGGCGGAATTCGGATCAATCGCCGCGTCGTCCGGATTCTGCAACGCGTCCAAAGCGTCCTGAAGGTTCTCTGCGTTCTCCTTAAGCGTTGAATTGTCGCCGCCATTAGGCGCCGCCTTTTCCGGAGGAAGCTGCTGAAGCATTACCTTTGCTTTTGGAACAATAGCCTGAGTCAATGGAAGGAGCGCGCTCTGCTTGAATACATTCTCTTCCAATTCAATTTGAGACAGTTTGTCGTCAGACGGATTGGCGCTTTGATTCTCCGTCTTTTCTGCATCCTGTTTCGATTCTTTTTTAGAAGTTTTTTGATTCTTTTTGATCTTTTTCTCTGTAACTTTAATCAGATCTTTTTGCTCTTTAATAGATCGGGCGATCATCTCGTGCAAAGGAGACAACGCCAAATAGAAACCGTCAAGCGTTTGATAGGCTTTCAACTGGGATGCGGAAGACGCTTTAGAATCCAAAGCGCAAAGCTCCTTCGCCGATTCTTCAAGAGTTTCCTGAGAGTCTTTGATCAATTGTTCAATCTGAACTTTAGCTGCTTCCAGTTGCGCTTCCTGTTCCGGCGTCAATTCGGGCGGCGCCGTTGGCTGAACCGGCTGTCCCTGTTCTCCGACAGCTTCCTGTCCCGTCATCGCTTTGATAGCTTTATCGGGAAGCAGTCCAACTTTTTTAACGGTATCCGATAACTGTTCTGCGGTTTGAAAGAATTCCTGACGCGTTTCCAAAGAATCCGCTTTTAATCCCAATCGGGAGCTTTTCTTTTTCGTTTCGAAAATCTCGTTCTCTACATCAACGACGTATTGTAAAGCGGTTTTCTTTTCAGCGTCCTTTTTCAAATCAGCGTCTTTCCATGCGGATTCCCAATCCATGAGAACGGTCAGAATGCGTTCCATCTTTTCAGCAGCGTCGGGATAATCCGGCTGAATTTCTAAAACGGCTCGCCATTGCTCAACGGCGGAATTAACGTTGGAACGAATCATTTTTCTGACGGACTCCTCTGCCTGATTCGGATCCGCTCCGGCTTCCAGGTTGACAATTTGTGCGTATAAACATCCTAAATCGTATTTCGCCCGGAGAGCCATTTTGTTGTCTGTCGATCCGGCTATGGCAATATAAACTTCTTTTGCCTTGTCGAACTGTTTAGCTTTATCCAAACAGCGAGCCAAATTGTATTGACAAATTATCAATTCCTGATTTGACGAATTCGATTTTCCCTTTATCGTAAGCGAATCAATAATTTTCTGATATTTATCCGCCGCCTGAGTATACTTGCCGGCATTGTAATCGCTTTGAGCCGACTCCATTGTCGGAACGGTTTCCGCCAACAATAACTGAGGCGAAATCGCCAAAACGAACAGCATAAATAAACGTATTGACATGTTCTGTTAATAAGTTAGGGTTAAGAACAATTATTTTAATTAGCCAGCGTAAAAGCTCTCTTCCGATCTGAAATTAAAACAAATGCCGTTAAAAATACAAAGCCCGCAGCCAAAAACCACTGGTACTGTTCCCGATAACGGATGCGTTCTTCGACGTCGTCTGTACCATGCTTGAGTTTGCTGAGCGTGTCTTTGTACACCTGTCCTAAATCATAATTTTTAGTTCCAGCTGGAATGTAAACGCCGTCGCCCGCCTGAGCGATCTGCTGAAGAAGGGCTTCGTCTGCTTTGCTGAACACTTCCTGACCGCTTTTGTCTTTGAGATACGATTTGTTACGCCCCTCGACAACGGGAATTCGGATTCCCTCTTTAGCGTCGCCAATCGACATCGTAAAGACGTGAATTTTTCTCTTCGCCGCCTCTGCCGCAGCTTCAACCGGCAACGACTCATGGTCTTCGCCATCGGTAATAAGCAGAATCGCCCGATCGCGGTCGGACTGTTCCGGCATGGACTCTATCGCCAGGCGAATTGCGTCGCCCATAAGCGTGCCGCCGCGCGACGCAGACTGCGTATTGATATCTTTGAGCGCTCGTTTGAAAAAGCCCTGATCCGTCGTCAGCGGGACTTTCAAAAGCGGCTTTCCGGCAAAGATTATCAGACCGACCCGTTCACCCTTGAGTTCCCGGAGCAAATCCAGACAATCCGTCTTTGCCCGTTCCAGTCGGCTGGGCATGACGTCCTGAGCGTCCATCGACTTTGACGTGTCAAGCAGAATAAACATGTCCGCCCCGCGGCTCTGAATCTGTTCATAATACACCCCAAAACGAGGACATGCCAGAGCGAAAATAAAAAACGTTACCGCCAAAAGCAGAGACAGCGTTTTGAAGGTCGCTCGGATTCCCGACAACTGCGGCGCCAAACGCTTCTGAGCGTCCTGATCGATAAATCGGTTCAACGCCTTTTTTCGACTGCGAAACGAATAATACGCCAGAGCGGCAATTACCGGTTCAAGCCATATTAACGATAGTATTCCAGGATTGCCCCAGTTCATTTTTTCAGTCCAGTTAAATTCTTTATGGAAGCGATCTGAATCGCGTCATTGTTAATAAAATATACGCCAAAATCAAAATCAGGCTCGCCCAGAGAGGAATGGTAAACAATTCTTTATAATGCGTGTACAGGCGTCCTTCAATTTTGGATTTCTCGAGCTTGTCTATTTCCTGATAAACCTTTTCCAGATTCTGGGTTGATTTCGCATTGAAATAAACGCCGCCGGTCTGTTTTGCAATATTTTTAAGCGTCTTTTCATCCAGACTCAAAATTACCTTTTGCGTAATAACCCGACCGTTGGAAAGCATTATTGGAGCTTCTGTCAATTCATTGGAGCCGATTCCAATAGTATAAACCTTTATACCGTATTTTTTTGCCAGAGCGGTGCCCTGCTCTGGAGTCAGCGCTCCAGCCGTCTGCTCGCCGTCGGAAAGAAAGATCATGATTTTAGTCTTTTCTTCTGCGTTCCGAAGACGTTCAACGCCTTCCGCCAACGCGTCGCCGATAGCCGTGCTGTTTTCTTCCTGAAGTAAACGGTCGTTGAGCAGCCGCCCATAGCTGTCTACAATCGGATCTGATATTTTTACTTCATTTAAAACGCTGATTAATGCATCGTGATCCAGCGTCAGCGGACAGCGGTCTTCCGCATAGCCGCCAAAAGAAATCAAACCGATGTTGTCGTTCGGACGACCCGGCAGTTTGCCGTCTCCGATGACAAACCGCTTGAAAACGTCTTTTATCGCGTCCAGACGATTGACCTTGCGTCCATTGAGCTTGAAATCCAGAGCGCGCATTGATCCGCTTCGGTCAACGACCATTTCAATGGCAATGCCTTCCGTCTGAACGCGAAACTCGTCATCTCCCTGACGGGGTCTAGCCAAAGCGACAATCGCGCATACGCCCGCTGCAAAAAGAACAAATGGCAAAAGGCGTTTGATTCTCAAAGCAAACGTTACAGGAAGCGCTCGAATCGAACTGACGTCAGGAAATATAATCGCCGCGCTGCGTTGTTTCCAAAATGGAAAGACGATGGACAAAAACATAATTGTCCATGGGATTAGCAGTAAAAACCATAACGGCGAATGAAATTCAAAATTCATGATTTATATTAAGTTGCGAAAATAATAACAGACGCGTCAGCGTTCTGCTAGAACCGCGTAGCGGTTCAATATTTATAGCCGTGGGTTTTAACCCACGGAAAGAGTTACGAGTTGCGAGAATATGAAAGACGGTAACGAAGCGACCAGCGGGAGCGATGATAATACATCTCGCGCGGCAGCGCGGGCTGGGAGCGGCGCCTCGCCGCCTCACTCCTCACTCCTAACTTCTAACTCACTTTTCTCTTGTGCTTTCTTTTCCATCTCCATACAAATAAACGCCTCGGCGCTTTTCGCCATATTGCGGCACGCTTCTCCAGGATCGTATTTGGCAAACTTGACCATATCAGCCATCTCCAAAAAATGTTTCAGCTGAACGCATTCCGCATCGGTATAAATATTGCTTTGACTGATTTTGTAAAGGAATTCCTCTGTTGTTAATTCTGGAGCGTTAATCGACGTTGTTTTTTCGATAAACTCTCGGACGATGTTCGTCAGTTCCACACAGAACATTTTAACGTCGCGATAAGCCAATCCGGATTCCATCAGCGCCTTTATCCGTTCCATCGCCACTTCGTATGGCGATTTGGGCGTCTCCGCTTCGGACAATTTCTTTCGTTTGAAAAACGCCGCCCAGATCACGATAAGAATAACCATAACCGCCAAAGCCGCCAAAATATACGGCAACATCTTTTTTCTTATGGCAACCAGATCGTTTTGAGATTCCATTCCCTTTAGATTTGCTGCGTTTTTCGGGACTTTAGAAACAACGTCGATATTAAACGATTTCACTTCCACGCAGCCAGGTTTGCCGGACTTGTCCTTATAGAATACGGGAAAAGTAGGAACGGGGCGCTCGCCCAGTTTCGTCGGACGCAGCGTCAGCCGAATCTCGTGAGTCGTTGGGCTGGTCTGAAGCGTTTCCGACGCTGCTATCGTCCAGACGCCCCATTTTTTCGGAATCGTTACCGGGGGGAGAACATAACCTTCAGGAAGATTGACTTTAATCGTCCATTTGACATCCGTAGCCAGTGTAACATTCTCCTGCGGCGAAATCGACGACTCCACCGAAACAGCAGACGGCGTCGCGTCCTTTCCAGTTTTGGCTGCGTCTTGCGCCATGCCAGCCGGCTCAACCGCCAGCAGCGCCAGTATAAGCCATAACGACAGAATGTAATTGGTTTTCATATTATTGTCTGAGGTGTGTGAGTTAGGAATTAGGAGTGAGGAGTGAGGAGTTACGCATGCGCATCACAAAATCTTCTCGCTACTCGCAACTCGCAACTTCTTAATGCCTAATCCTCCGTTCCCTCATATCGAAAAATTTACGCAGTTCGTCAACGGAGTCGGACTGCGTATTGAGTTTTAATTGATCGACTTTCGAGCGACGAAGGCGGTCGTTGATTTGTTCGTCTCGCTGTTGCGCGTTTTGAGCGAACAGAGCGCGAACCTTGGGCGATCGGGCGTCGAGTTCAATCTGTTCTCCCGTCTCGGCGTCTTCCAGCGTTATAAAGCCAACGTCCGGGATTTCGTACTCGCGGGGATCGTTAACTCTCAACGACACCAAATCGTGACGTCTGTTAGCGACCATGAGCGCGCGCTGAGACAGTTCTCCGTCGAGGTCGGAAATGAGAAACGCGACTGCGCGGCGTTTCAAAACCTTGGTCATGAACTCCAGCGCGGCAGACAGATTCGTTTGACGTCGCACCGGCTTGATCGTTACCAGTTTTTGAATCAACGACAGAATGTATGATTTTCCCTTTCGGGGCGGAAGATGCTCGACAACGTCGTCGGCAAACGTAATCATGCCAATTTTATCGTTGTTTTTCAATGCGGAAAACATCAGTACAGCCGCGATTTCCGTCATAGCGTCGAGCTTCGACTTGTTCGCCGACCCGAAAATCCCGGACGCGGAAACATCAACGAGAAACATAATCGTCAGCTCGCGTTCTTCGCAGTACCGTTTAATAAACGGCTCGCCAGACCGCGCTGTTACATTCCAGTCTATATCGCGAATATCGTCGCCGGGCTGATACTGACGCACTTCGTCAAACTCCATGCCGCGACCGCGAAACACGCTTTTGTACTGTCCCGCCAACAGATCGTCTACGCGTCGATTGGCGATAATCTGCAATCGACGGACTTTCTCTGCGGTGATGCCAATAGAGGATAAAGGATTGGATTCGTTCATAGTTGCATATTGTTAAACGGAGTTACGCATTCAAAGAAAAATGTTCGCCTGACGGCGAATGCGTAATTCCGTTCGCCGTTGGCGAACTCCATTACCGCCTTTCAATCAATTAAGGGACAGGAACCGCCTGAAGAACAGCGTCAATAATATCCTCTGACGCCAAGCCTTCCGCCTCAGCCTCGTACGTTGGAATTATACGATGACGCAATACGTCGTAGGCAATATTTTTGACGTCCTGCGGCGTAACAAAACCGCGACCGTTGAGAAACGCTTCCGCTCTAGCGGCAATAGCCAGATAAATCGTCGCTCGAGGAGATCCGCCGTATTCGATCATCGGCTTGAGATCGTTCAGACCAAACATTTCAGGATTACGCGTCGTCTGAACAATCGAGAGAATGTATCGTTTAATCAGTTCGTCAATATAAACCTGTTCCACCGTCTTTTTCATGGACAGAATATCCGCTTCGGATAGAACGGGCGACGTCGTCGGGACTTCCGCTCCCAACGCCTGATTGAGAACCAGCAGTTCCTCGTCCGGTTTGGGATACGTGATTTTCACCTTGAGCATGAATCGGTCAAGCTGGGCTTCCGGCAGCGGATACGTGCCTTCCTGCTCAATCGGGTTTTGCGTTGCCATGACCAAAAACAGCTCGTCCAGCTTATAAGTAGAATCGCCGATCGTTACCTGCTTTTCCTGCATCGCTTCCAGCAGAGCGGACTGGACTTTAGACGGGGCGCGGTTGATTTCATCCGCCAAAATAAAGTTAGAGAAAATCGGACCCTTTCGGGTTTGGAAATTGCCGGTTCCGGGAACGTAGATCATCGTTCCCAACAGGTCGGCGGGAAGAAGGTCAGGGGTAAACTGAATTCTCTGGAATTTAGAGTCCAGAGCCTGCGCCAGAGCCTTGATTGCCGTGGTTTTCGCCAACCCGGGAACGCCTTCCAGAAGAATGTGCCCTCCGGTCAGCAGCCCAATTAAAAGACGGTCAACCATTGTCTTTTGACCAATCAAAACCTTGCCGATTTCCTGCCGCAGCAGCGTTAGTTTCTCAGACTGTTGAGAAACCTGAATATTAATCGATTGAATGTCGAAACTCATAATATAATATTGTAAATGAACGATTGATTATTTAACGACTGACATCAGTCGAACTCGTCATAATTATATTATACCCCCCAACCCCCATTTTGGTTCGCTATTTTTTCCAGACTTTCTCAAAAAGGCGTAAAAATTTTTGACGATTATAGTAGAGATATGTATATTATTTTAGTAGCGAGTGGCGAAATGCTGTTCCCAACCGCGTTAGCGTACCCGGATCGCGGGCGTATCGCCCGCATTCGCCGAAAGGCGAAAAATTTGGAGTGCGACGGCTTGCCGTCGCACTCCAAATACGCGGACAAAGTCAGCAAAAGAAAAACGCGAGCTATCGTTCGCGATCCGATGAGTTTTTCCGCTGCGTCGAAGATTTTTTACAGGGCATTGGACAAGGCGGCGTCAAGCCGCCGCACTCCCCGATATCACACTTTATAATTTTTTCGGAAAAAATCGATTCGCGTCTGAC
Source organism: Thermoguttaceae bacterium (assembly GCA_017447745.1). Taxonomy (GTDB): domain Bacteria; phylum Planctomycetota; class Planctomycetia; order Pirellulales; family Thermoguttaceae; genus RUG11551. Next base: position 19,578 of record JAFSMW010000056.1, on the reverse strand, counting down.
CGTGCCTGCGCTGCGCCCGGCTCATCTATTTTCAGAATCCTCTTGCGGCTTTGAGGTCGTTGAAGTCGCGCAGGTGGTAGTCAATTCCGACGTAGTCCAGCAGACGGCAGAACGCGCGAAGGGCGATTCCAAAACCGTCCGGTCCGGAGTATCCGCCGAACTGTCCGCCGCCCTTGACGTGCGGTTCCAGATCGCAGAACACGCCCGGCAAACCGCGTCGTTTGAGGTTCTGTTCCATGGCGGGGAGATATTCTTTCAGCTCGCGCAGAATTGCTTCGTGACCGCTGTCGCCACAGTCGGAAGGGACGAAGTTCCACAGAGATTCTTCGTCTACCGGACCGTCGCCGACCGGCTGAGGGTTGCGGTAATCTTTGATATGAAGCCAGCCCAAGCCCGGCAGGCAGGAACGGAATTGATCAAGCAGTTCCAGAGCCGTGTATCCCTGAACGACCAGGTTCGCGCCGTCGAAAATCAAGACCATGCCTGGATGATTGACCTTCTCGTAAATCTCCGCCAACAGCCAGCCGTTCGCCCCGACCAGGTTCGGCTCCGGTTCCAGACCGAAAGTCAAGTCTGAACGATGGCACGCCTCGGCGATCTGTCCAAGCTGGTCAACCGCCTGATTCATATAGGCTCTATAGTCCTGTCCGTGCGGATGATAGAATGAGAATCCGCGAATGAGTTTGCATTCAAACGCATGAGCGATGTCGCAGGCGCGGGCAACGTCTTCTTTGAGATACTTGTCGAACGGAATGTAGACGTTTCTCGTGCCGTCTTCCTGATCGACCAGCTTGACCTTCCCAATGGGCGACCCGATCGAGGAGACGTTCAACCCGTATTCGTCCTGAAGACGTTTAATCTGCTGGATTTCGTCTGTCGACAGCTTCATGACGTTCTTCGTCCCGGAGCCGTCGCCCAAGTCGACAAAACGAACGGAATAGTATTGCAATCCCATGGCGGCAAAAGCGGTAAACTGTTCGACCAGGGATTTTGTTTCTGTACGGTTGACTGCTTCGTCGGCGAAGCCGGAAAGGATGATTGTTGGTTTGGTCATGTTACTGAAATTGGTTAGTAGTTATGGAAAACGCTCAATTCTTTGCTTAAGCATCCTTATATTTTAATAGAAAAGAATATTAATTGCAATAGGGGGCGCGGGGGGTGTTGTCAACAAATAAATTTTGTTGTATAATACTATTCTAGTTGAGGAGAGTGAAAATAGAGCTTTTAGCTTCCAGCAATAAAAGCTTTCAGCTTTATGCATCCTAACAGGTCGCTCCTCCTCCGTTGATTCTTATTTTACAAAACGCTTTAATGGAGGTTATATCAAATGAACGAAAGCATGTTTTTATTGGCGCAGGGCTCAATGCCAGGACCATGGGTAATGCTTGTCGGCGTTATTTGTTGCGGCGCGTTGGCAGTTTGCGCCATGATTTTCTTCTGGGGAGTCAGCGTTTACAACGGTCTTATTACGCTTCGCAACCGCGTTAAAAACGCCTTCTCCCAGATTGACGTTCAGCTCAAACGCCGATACGATCTCATTCCTAACCTGGTAGAAGCTGTCAAGGGTTATATGGGACACGAAAAAGGCACGTTGGAAGCCGTTATCTCCGCTCGCGCCGCTGCTTTTACTGCCAATAAAGCCGCCGCTGCCGACCCCACCAACGCCGAAGCGATGAGAAGCCTGTCTGCCGCCGAATCCAATTTGGGCGGAGCGTTAGGACGCTTGATGGCTGTCTTTGAAAGCTATCCCGACTTGAAAGCAAACCAGAACATTATGCAGCTTCAGGAAGAACTCACCTCGACAGAAAACAAAATCGCGTTCGCTCGTCAGGCGTATAACGACGCTGTCATGACTTACAACACTCAACGAGAAGTTTTCCCGGCGAATATGGTTGCTGGTTTCTGCGGATTCCTGCCGTCAACCGAATTCGTCATTGAAAATCCGACTGAAAAAGAAGCTCCCAAGGTAAAGTTCTAATTGACAATTAGAAATTAGCAATTAGCACTTACGCTTCGCGTTTCTCATAAGAGTTTATAGCGGCGCTTGCGTCAATTGTTAATTGCTAATTGACAATTGCTAATTATTGTGGCGCTTTGCGTCAATTGAAAATTGCTAATTGATAATTGCTAATTGTCATCATGTCCACGATGAACTTTTTTGAACATCAAGACCGCGCCCGAAAAACAACTCGCAGGTTGTATATTTACTTTTTTATTGCGGTCTTGTTTGTGATTGTCGCCCTGAATGTTTGCTTGTTGGGAGTATTACAATTCCTTTACGAGTTGGATTCAGCTTCCTTGAAAGAATCCTTGTCGTTTTATCAGACTACGGAAGGATTTGCTGGCGCAATTGCATGCATAACGGGCGTGTCTTCTCTGTTGATTTTCAGCGGCGCCGGCTTTCGATCCAGCCAGCTGAAAAGTCTCAATGGCGGACAGGTGGCGGAATCTCTCGGAGGTCGTTTGGTGCCTTCCAATACAACGGACCGGCGAGAACGACAGCTGCTCAATATTGTAGAGGAGATGTCGATTGCTTCGGGGGTTCCTGTTCCGAAAGTGTATGTTTTGGACAATGAGAAATCCATCAACGCCTTTGCTTCCGGGTGGGATACAAATGAAGCGGCAATAGCGGTAACAAGAGGCGCTTTGGATTATTTTAATCGAGACGAACTTCAGGGCGTTATCGGACATGAATTCAGCCATATTCTCAATGGCGACATGACTGTTGACATGCGAATGATTGGTCTTCTGTTTGGTTTGGAACTGATATTCCTGTGCGGCTACTTCCTTTTTAGAGTAATGCTGGAATCGTCTTCCAATTCAAACCGTTCATCATCGTCAGATAAAGATTCCAAAGGGGGCGGCGGCGCTTTATTACTGTTTTTGATAATCGGCTTAATCATTATGGTTATCGGTTATATTGGCAAGATCGCCGCTAATCTCATACGCATGGCGGTTTCTCGTCAAAAAGAATACCTGGCAGACGCCTCGTCGGTTCAGTTTACCCGAAATCCAGAAGGCATCGGGTACGCGTTGATAAAAATCGGTCAGATTAACGCCCGAAAGCCAATTACCAACCCGAATGCTGCGGCGTGCGGACACTTCTTTTTCTCCAGCATCAACGCAGCCAATCTCTGGGATTCTCATCCGCCGCTAAATGAACGCATCGCCAGAATTCTGCCGAATTACGATGGAAAGATTCCGCAAAGCGTTCTTCGCGATTTGAAATATCCTCCAGGAAGAATGAATGACGACGTTGAAGAATCGCAGGATAATTCTTCTGACAGATTGAAGAAGCGTTTTCCAAAACGTCCTTTTGGCATCCTAAAAGATCGTTTACCGAAACAGGTTCAGGATCAGATCGGCGTTTTTGGATATGGCGCTTTAGACAACTCGTCTGCCAGTTCGTCCGATTCGCCGGTTCAATCGTCAGACGATTCCGAGTCGTTGGACGAGCTGATTCACGATCCGTATTCTGTTCATGGGGTTATTTACGCCCTTTTGATGGATCCATATCCGGAAATCCAAAATCAGCAATGGAACGTTCTTTGCAGCAATCAAAACGAACACTTGCTCAAACTGGTAGAACGGCTTATTCCTGAGGTAGAGTCTTTATCATGCGCGGACAAAATTCGCGTTTCAGAACTGAGCGTTTCCGCATTGCGGCAAATGTCGCCTGAACAGTATCAGACGTTTCGCGCCAATATTGCCGCCTTAACTGAAGCAGACCAAAAAATAGACCTGTATGAATTCGGTTTGCGAATGATTCTGACAGGTCGTTTGGATGTCGCTTTCGGATTGCGGCAAGAATCGATCCAATATTACTCTCCCAACGATCTGTTCAACGAATTTCGTCTTACGCTTGGATACATAGCGTGGCAGGGAGCCAATAATGAACAGGACGCTTACAACGCTTTCATGGCGGCGGCGTCACAAATTGGCGCATTGAATATCACCTTTATCGACAAAAAAGAACGCTCTTTGAACGCCTTTGCAACTTCGCTAAAGAAAATTCAGCGTTCTACGATGGAAATTCGGAAGATGTTTTTCCAGGCGTTTGTAGCCTGCATAAACTACGATGGGAAAATCACACCCAAAGAAGAAGACCTGATCAATGTTATCGGAGCGAGTCTTAACCTGAGTTATGACATTCGTTCCACTGATCATAATACAGGAAATGCAATATGAAACAAGCGTCAGCCGTAGCTAACGAACCGATTGCCAGCGCAGATCCCGCCTTTTTTACCGAGTCTGCGCCGAGGGTCTATGTTTTGGTAGAAAGCCTGGATTATGACAACTTTCTGACAATGGATCTGCAGTCCAGGGGCGTAATCGTTGACACGTATTTTCGCAGTGAGCAGGTCTTGGCGTCGTTTGACCGCTCTCGAGCCGGCTGCATTCTTTTACTTCTGGAAGAATCCAGCATCCGTTCAGCTAAAGAACTGATAACCAGACTGAAATTCGCAATTGACAGAGCCTGTCTTGCTGCTCCGATAATCGTCTATATGAAATATCCAGATATTTCCAGCGCTCTGAATTATCTTCGATACGGAGCCAGCGACATTATCGGAAAGATCACTCGAGACAAATCTGAACAGACAAACGTCATTCTAAGCTGGCTGGAAAAATCAGAACTGGCGAGGAAACGGCTTAACGCCCGTTACGAAGCTCTGGAGCTGTTCAATCAGCTTTCGCCTCCAATTCAGGAAACCGCCATACTGGTGTATCAGGGGCTTTCAAATAACGAAATTGTCGATCGGTCTGGTAAAAAACTCCGTACAATAGAAAATCGCCGATCCACAATCATGAAAACCATGAAGGCGAAGTCGTTTGCCGATCTGATACAAAAACTGGGACTTGTTCTGGAAGACTATCCGTCGCTGTAAGTGGTAAGTGGTAAGTTAGATGAACGCTTGCGTACTAACCACTAACCACTAATTACTAATTACTAATTCGCCCGCTCTACGGCATTGTCGGTATTGGAAAAGAGGTGTTTTCTTCGCAAATACGCTCTTCTTCAACGCTTGCGTTAAAGGTCGATTGAAAGTACTCAACAACCTGCTGGACTACAGATTCATGAGCGGATGCGCCTGCGGAAAGCAATACGACGTCAACGTTGGTAAAATCGTCTGAATTGATATCGGCGGGGCTGTCGATCAGAAACGCTGAAATATCTTGTTCTTGAGCGATTTCTTTTAACCGGATGCTGTTGGAACTGTTTGAACTGCCAACAATCACTGCTTTGACGATCAGATTCTTTTGATGGTATTTACGAGCCGCCATCTTGACGGCGTTCTGACGGTTTTGAGTTGCATAACAGATATCTTTTATCTTCGGTCCAACAATATTGGGAAATCGTGATTTGAGATATTCGATGATAGTCGTTGATTCGTCTAAAGACAGCGTTGTTTGAGTAATGTACGCAACCTTGTCGTGAGCAGTCAGTGGCAAGCTGTCGATCGATTCTTTCGTCTTAACGATAAAGATTTTATCCGGAGCTTCGCCCTGAACGCCAACTACCTCGTCGTGATGCGGATGTCCAATTAATAATACGGTGTACCCCTGTTGAACAAACCGTTTCGCTTCCCGATGAACTTTTTGAACCAGAGGACAGGAGGCGTCGACGTATTGCAATTTCTTTTGTTTTGCCTGCTTTTCAATTTGAGGCGAGACGCCATGAGCGGAAAAGAGCGTAACAGATCCGTCTGGGATGTCGTCCAACGAATTGACAAACACCGCGCCCTTTTGTCGAAAATATTCTACAACCCACTTGTTATGAACGATTTCATGATAGACGTAGATGGGAGCGCCGTACCGTTCCAAAGCCGTACTCAAAGCGCTTGTCGCTCGATAGACGCCAGCGCAAAAACCACGAGGAAAAAGCAGTTTGATAATCATTTTGGAGTGCGACGCCGACAAGGTCGGTTCCTGAGTGGACGTGGGGAGCGCCAAAACAGGCTTTTTCGGAGGCATAACCTTGTCCTTCTGCCCGCGCGGCTTCGCGCCTTGCCGTCGCTTTTAAAGAATTAACGCTGAGAACCAAGTAAAAGTATTTCGTGCCAAGAACGCAATGAAATATTTTTATGACTCTATATTTACATTGCACCATTGGCACGAATAATATTTTTCAGGTTTGCATCGGAACTGGTAATGAAAGCGACGCCAAGGCGTCGCACTCCATATCCTACTGGCGAATGCTCGACAGTTTGACGGTTCCAACTTCGTCGACGCCGTCGCCGTTGAAGTCGCCGGAAATCGGGATGTCGCCGGCTTGTCCGGATTCAACAACTGCGTCGGATTCGTCCATGACGCCGTTAGCGTTGGTATCGAGGATAAATTTGCCATTGCGATAAACGCCGATGTTGGTAACGCCGTCGCCGTTCCAGTCGCCTGTAACAGGAATGTCGCCCGTCTTGCCGAACTCGTATCCGCGGTCAGCGCTGGTCAAGCGACCGTTGCCGTCAACGTCCAGATACCAGTTTCCGTTATTGAACACGCCGATGTTGTCGACGCCGTCGCCATTCCAGTCGCCCGTAATGGCGCGATCGCCCTGATTGCCAAAGTAGAAGACGTGGTCAATGGCTCTTTCATAAATATCGCCTGTACTGGTGAGCTTGGAGAAGCCGGAAGCCGCCGTCTTGACAGCAACGCGAGGACGCATATTCTTGTAAACGCCGCGAGTGAGGTTTTCAGCGTCCGGAAGCCCAGGATCGTTTTCGACCAAAGCCCAGTCGCCAGCCCAGATCTTGCCGTAAACGCCGATGTCAGCTTTTCCGTCGCCGTCCCAGTCGCCGACAACCGGCTGATCGCCGCGTTCACCCAGCTGAACCCAAAGGTCGTCTGCGTCCCAGAATCCGTTGCCGTTGATGTCGATAAACCAGACGCCGTCAACGAATACCGCCAGTTCGTCTTTGCCGTCGCCGTTGAAGTCTCCCGTAAGCGGGATGCCTTCCATGACGCCGTATTCTCCGACAAATGTAACAGTTCCGTCACGCCAATCCGCCATGTTCCACGCCAGTTCCGGATTGGTTCTTCCATTCCAGTTGATCGGGTCGAAAATCGGCGAGAACAGATTTGCCAACGCGTCCACTGAGTAACCTTCTTTAATCAAACCGTTGGCGATCAGTCCGCTTGCGGACATCATATCGGTAGTCAGCCCTTCTCCCTGAAGACCTTTCAGGACGACGCCATCGCCCAAACGACGCGCCATGCCGGCGTTGAGACTGCTCAAATGCCAAGCGGAAACAGCTGATCCACCGCCGCCGTACAGGGCGGAAAGACCGCGGCTCATGTAGGAAGGAATGTACGCAACAGACTGGAATCCGCCGCCAGACGAGCGCGAAACCTGCGGATAGGACACTTTCGGAACCTTTTCTCCGCCACCCGGGGTTGGAGTAGGCGTTGGGTCAACAACGTTGACTTCCGCGAAGTTGTTCAGCTCCGAGTTCTCGCCGGACTTGACGCTGATTCGAATAATCGCGTCGTTGTTTCTGTCCGTTCCGAACTGCTTGACTGTTACTTCATACTGAGCGTCGGTCGGGTTGAACGCCCAGCCGCCGCCGGTGCCGGCTGTATCCAAACCGTCGATGTATTCTTTGGGCTGCGTTTCAATAACGCAGTAAGAACCCGGCATAAGGTGAGTAAACTCATAGTAGCCGTTTTCGTCGGTAACCGTGGTCAGCGGGTTGCCTTCTGCATCGGTAATGGCAACGGTGCCGTCGATGTTGTACAAACCAAGTGTAACGCCCGAAATCGGAACGCTGTCCGCCGTTTTGACGCCAGTGGTAATCTTGTACTGATCCGGAATCGAGCCGTCAGAATTGCGCTCAATGGCCTGATTGTCTTCAAAGACGTATCCGCTGATCATGCCCGGCAGGATTTCCCAGAAGTTGTTGGACTCGGAAATGCCGCGCGACGTAATGACAATATCGTAAATGAATCCGGGGTCGTCGTCGGAGTTGACGTATCCGCCCGTCGTGCCGGGGATTTCGCCGGAATGAATGTACTCGGTCGGCCATTCTTCCTCAACCGTGTACAGGCCCGGATACAGCCCAGTGAATTCGTAGTACCCGTTACTGTCGGTTTTGGTTGTCGCCAAAAGCGAGCCGTCTTCATCATACAGATTGACGGTAACGTCCTTGAGCAGCGTGTCGCCAGCGTCGTAGAGGTCGTTGAGGTTGGCGTCGAGCCAAACGATACCGCTGAGCTGTCCAGGCGAGTTCTGACCGAAGTTGTTTTGGACGCTGTCCTGATTGCCCTTGAGTTCAATCTTGTAAATGCAATTCAAGTCGCGAACGGTCGAAACCTGTGTTGTGGACGGCACGTAACCAGCGTTGGCGCAGACGGCTGTGTAGTCTTCAGGCTGCGTTTCCAGAACCATGTACGTTCCGTTAAACAGGTCGGTGAATTCGTAGAACCCGTTTGCGTCGGTGGTCGTCGTCAAACCGGTGGAAACGTAATTTCCCGTTGAATCCAGTTCGTAAAGCGTCAAGGTAACGTTTGACAAAAGCTCGTCTGCTTCAGTGAGCGTCAGAGAACCGTCGATGTCGTCATAGACGTAGCCGGAAACCGTGTTGACAATCGGCGTCTGAACGATGGAGCCAAAAGCGCCAGCGACGTATTCGTCTGCGGATGTAACGTCTTCCGGGAAGTAGGCGTTTTCATTCAGGTCAAGACCGTACTTGACGGCGCCAAAGTTGTCGATGTACGTTTTTTCAATCGAAACGTCTTCGTAGTTGTCAGCGCTGAAATACGCTTTGATTCGGGAACCTTCAAAGTCGTCGCCGTTGACGGTAACGTTGGAGGACTCTTTGCGGTCAATGACTTCGCCGTCTTCGTCGTAAATCGGGCTGACGCCTTTGTAGAAGTCAACGTCGAACCGACAGACCAGCTTGTCGCCGGATTCGAAGTCTTCAAACTCCATGGTCAACAACTGATTGTTGTTGGAAATCGTCCATCTGACGTCGCCGGTTTTGATCGTCCCGTTGGCGTCGACGATTTCAAACTGAACGCTGTTATAGGCGCCGTATTCGGGATTGCCCTGAGCCAGGTGGAAGAACGCCTCGTTGATGTCAACCTGACCGTTGTCGTTTTTATCGAGGTTGATTTCCAGCTTGTCAAGGTTCGTACCCTGAACGCCGCCGTTGTATGAGATTTCCAGATAGTCGCCGTAGGAGTCGTCGGTGAGCTGGTCGCTGCCGAACGTGCCTTCAATATAAATAGAACCAACCTGAAGAGCGTCTACGTCCGCTGGCGCGACCGAAAGCAGCAGTCGTTCTTCCAATGATTCCACTGTGCACGGATGATTGAACTTGCGATTCTTTTTGCTGATTTTTGACTTGCTCACGGCAAACCTCCAAAAAATAGTTCTTTTCGTGTTTGACGCCACGGTTTGAAGGCGTAGCCTTCAGTCGCCGACGTCGTTATTTGTTACTGTTTCTCCCGTTAATCATTCTGACGAATGCAACGGCTCCCTTGTTTTTCATATTTACAGCGATTTATTGCAATTTCACTTTAAGCGCGAACGAACAATCGCCATATCTGTTACAATCCGAATTGCTTATGCAATTTTTGTCTGAAGCTTGTTATTTATCCAAAACCCAGACGCAAATGGAACTGTCGAACCCGACTGTTACCAGCCATTTTTGAGATTCAACCCACTCCATATCGGCAATCGTGCCGGTATGACCTTCCATTTTATATGTTTGCGCTCCGGAATCGAAAGTCCAGACGCCCAATGAATTGTCGCACATGCCAACGGCAACCTTGTTCAAACCGACGGTCGTAATGCAGCGAACTTTACCCGGCAGATTTTCAATCGCTCCGAGAACTTTCGCTTCAGCCGGATTCCAGAGATATAGACGATTGTCTTCTCCGCCGGAAACGAGCATGCCGTCCTGCTGGAACGTTAAAGCGTGAACTCGTCGAATGTGTCCGACCAAGTCAACATACTTAACGCCGTTGTTGAAATTCCAGACGCGAATGACGCCCATGCGTCCAGAAGCCGCCAGGAACTGACCGTCGTCTGACCACGCAACCGCGTCTGCCGTTCCAACGCCTACGGACAACCGATTAAGAGCCTCGCCCGTTTTAGCGTCGAATACAAAAACGCCGCCGCCAAAGGTTCCAATAGCGACTTTGCTGCCGTCTTTGGTAAAAGAGGCGCACGTAACAGCCGTTTCGATGCCCTTGAGCGAGGTAAACGCGTTTTCCGGATTCTCGGTTTCCCACATCAATCCGACGTCGCCCATGTCAGCAGACAATAATATTAAACCGTCTGGACGAAGACGAACCGCCTTGATCCAGTCGATGTTGCGAGCCAATTTCTTTTCAATTTCACCGGTTTGCAGGTTCCAAAGACGTATTTTATGATCGTCTCCGCCCACATACGCTCGGAGTTTGGAATCGACCGCCACGCCAGTCCAAACAGGAACCTGATCGGCAGGCGTCTTTTCCGAAAGCTGTAATTTTTTCAGGGGCTTAATAACCTCTTGCGCTTGCGTCGTAGACGCAAGGAAAATAAGTAATAACGGCAGTAAAAACCAGTATTTTGTTGATGCGCTCATGTTATAAAATCCTTTGACTATATGGAATTATCCGATAAATTTATCGGCTAATCGAATCTATTAGTTTAGCTTGGATGATAAAAACACAGAATTTCTCATAAAGACAGTAAATCCTATTAGTCAAAATAGAAAAGATGACAAGGGCAGTAAAAGATTAAGTTCTTTTTCGACGCTTATCTATCCTAAACATTATTTAAATTAAATCTGGTTTAAAAGGCATGAAAAGCCTGCAATGAGGAAATTTGCCGATTATTTCGATGGTATCGCAAGAAATTTAAGTTTTTTTCAAAATTGTAGCGGAAAATACTTGATGAAAACAGAATCTTTAATTACAATATATATGTAAGATAGCAAAAAGTGGTTTACACGCAATGTTTACGGAATTGTGTTCTGTAAACAGGAAACCCTTTATAGCTTGGATAAAAGTTATGCATCAGGAGAAAATCAATATGTTGAAACGTTCGGCATTATTATTGACCGTATTGGCTGTCGTTATTGCGCTTTTCACGTCGTCTGCTAACGCGCAGACCAACGGCTACGCAGGTATTCAAGTTAACGCCTCTGGCGAGCTTAAAATGAACACGGTTCGAGACAACAGCCTCAAAGCCATCGCTCTGCAAGCCCGAAAAGCGTTGGGTTCAGCCGCCAACGAGACGTGTGAAATGCGCTGCGTTTCTTTGCGCGCGCTGGAAAAGGCAATCGAAGCCAACAACTACGCTCTGACCGAAGAAATGAAATATCTCGCCGGTCTGACTCGTATTGAATACGTCTTCTTTGATCCGGAAAACAAAGATATTATCATCGCCGGTCCGGCAGAAAACTGGGTTGTTTATCCGGAACTGGACCGAGTCGTCGGAATTAAGTCCGGACGTCCGGTTGTTCGTTTGGAAGACCTCGTCGCCGCTCTTCGTCTGTACGGTCCAGACGGTTCAGACCCGACCACAATCGGCTGCTCCATCGACCCCACTCCAGAAGGTCTGGCGCGATTCCAGCAATTCGTCCGAACAGTCAATCCGTACAGAATGTCGGTTTCCGAGATTCGCAACGGCATGACGTCCTCAATTGGAAACTACAACGTTCGCGTTGATGGCGTTAGCCCAAATACCCATTTTGCCAAAGTTCTCGTTGAAGCGGACTATCGCATGAAACTTATCGGCATTGGTCTGGAAAATCCCCCTGCTGGCGTAAGAAGCTTCATTTCAGCTGCAAGCGCTACTGACGTTGCTCGCAACGCTCTGTGCCGTTGGTACTTTGTTCCCAATTACCAATGCGTTAAAATGAGCGACGACGGCAACGCCATTCAGCTGGTTGGACAAGGCGTCAAACTGGTTGGCGAAGACGAAGTCATTGCCGCTGAAGGTTCTCGCGCTCAGACCGGCGGTTCTCAGAACCCTGCCAGCCGCACGTTCACTCGCAGCTTTACAGATCGATACGAAAAAGTTTCTATGGTTTCGCCAGTTTACGCAGAACTCCGAAACCTGATCGACATTGCCATCGTTGCCGCTTATTTGAATCAGGAAGGCATTTTCGCCAAGGCGGATTGGTCAATGCCGACTTTGGGCGACGAAACGAAGTACTCGATTGAAACCGGTTCTCCTTTGAAGTACGCTCCGGCGGCTTGCAACGTCGTTTCCAAAGGCGGACGTCTGATGACCCCGACTGGCGGCGGCGTTCAGATTCAGCCTCAAGTTGCTTTGAATGACGAAAATCTCGTCGACAACGACGCGAAATTTGCAAAAGTCAGCCAGCTTCCGGAAGGAAAGTGGTGGTGGAATAACTAAGGTTTATTCCATAACAATTCGTTAAAACAATTGATAATGGATAATTACGGTAAAAGCGAGAGTTTTATAACAGCGCATAATCCGTAATTATCCATTTTCCGTATTTATTCATCTGAAAACTGTACCCATTCTGTTAAAATCATGAGTATAAATAAACGAGTAGCTTCAATTCTTTTACTTCTTATATTCTGTCTAACGCATTCTGATGCGTTGCTTGCTCAAACAATCAATGAAATGAATAAATTGATTCGCGTTGACGTTCAAACGTTCATGACGGAGTCTAAAATCAATCATGGGTATTATGTATTTCGATGTAAAATTCAGAATTTTGACTCCAAATCTCACAAGGTAACTCTTTCTTGCGATAAAGTCGCTTCTAAAAGCTTTGACTTGCCGGCAAGCGAAACGATAAATGCATCGTTACCCCTGCCGGTTACCAATCCCTATTTTGGCAACGCTGTTAATATATTGGTTGATAATAGAGAGGTGGAGCATTTATATTGCCCCATGCGTTACAACGGCGCTCCATTTGAACATTATTATTACACGTCATATTCACATAATGACACAACGACTTTGGATAACAATGCTTTTATGGCATGTCGTTCTTTAAGAAGGGGTTTAGCAGAAGCGGATTGTATTTTTGCTGAATGCGATTGCAAGAATTGGCCTCAAGATCGCCTTGACTATAGCTGTCTGGATTTTATTTTGCTGACTCCTTTGGAATTGTCTGCAGCGCCAGCTGGCGTTCAGACGGCTTTGCGACAGTTTGTCTCTGGCGGCGGCATTCTATGGCTGTTTGACTGCGAAAAGCAAAAAGAGGCTCTTGACAAGATTGAGTGGATTACTCAGCTAAAAAATGATACAAATATGAATCGAAAGACAGCGGATACTGATAAATCCCATTTTTCAGAATATTCACTTGCTTTTGGTCGCGTTTTTCTCTTCGATTTTACTCCAGAAGAGTTTCTTAAGCAGGACGGTACGGAAAATTCCAATTCTGATAAAAACATTTTACTTGATATCTATGAATATTCCGGCTATCGGTCGTTCAGCGATGTATCATGGTTTAATCGTGGCATATTATCAGAATGGCAAAAGAAATTCCCAGTCGTTGACGATATTGGCATCCCCCGCGCTGGAATTCTCTTTGTTATATTTTTATTTGTTCTGCTTGCAGGGCCCGTTAATTTATTCCTTTTGACCAAGCATAACAAACGAATTTGGCTGCTGGTAACGGTTCCTGTTCTTTCTTTTTTGTTTGCAGGCGCAATTCTTTTGTATGTAACCTTGTCAGAGGGATTTAAAACAGAAACGCGTCTTTGCGTTATAGACTATTTGGATCAGCGAGACGGAACCTACGCTTCAATGACTCAAATGGGCGTTTATGCGCGAACGTCTCCGTCAAATGTTACATTTGACGCTGAAGACGAGTTGAATATTATCGAGCGTATAAAATCTGACAGGTTAAATATCGACTGGACAAGCGGAAAACAGGTTATTCATTCCACTTTTGCGCCAGTTCGAAATCCCGCCTATTATAAAATACGAAAAACAGGAACGTCGCGTTTAAATCTGGATTTTGATTTCAAAGCAGCCTATCCATACGTTGTTAACGGATTGGGAAAAGACATTGAACTGTTGTATGTTCGGGACGCTGATGGAACGCTCTGGAAAGCGGAAAATATTGGCGCAGGGGAAAAAGCGACTTTAACGTTTTCCAACTCCCTTGAAGAAACAAATTATAAAACTGTCTCAGAATTCCAATCTTTGATTTCAGAGCCTAACTGGAATGTAACCGCATCTTCATTAAATAAAAATCCTGGCAACATTCCTCCGAATTGTTATGTCGCAAAGTTTCGTTCGCCCGGACCGTTTTCTAACAAAGGAATTTCATACGCTATCGAGAAGAGAACTACAGCTTTCCTTTTGGGACGTTTTTGATAGAAAACAAGCAACGTAAAAAACGGAAGAGATTATTCCAATCCAGACCGCTTTGCAAAGACTCAAGCGACAATAAAAAAAAGCAGACGCAAATGCGTCTGCTATTTTTGTAAATCGAGGTCGACGGGGATCGAACCCGCAACCACCGGATCGACAGTCCGGTACTCTAACCAATTGAGCTACGACCCCTTGTAAGGGGAACTGCTTATTTGCAGTCGTTCCTCAAACTTACGTATAGGATTCTATCATATATTTCAATCTTTGCAAGGGAGGGGACGCAAAATTTTTTATTTTTTTTCGAAAATCAGAGAGATTAGCTATTCTAAACGTTAAATTTCATTTCACGCCGATATAATAACTATCTACCCCATTCCCTACTCCCTGATTTTGCTCTTGACTTCAAATCATTCAGTAGCTACAATAAAATATATAGAGAAACATTCGTTTAACCCTATATCTGGTATAAATATTTTCCTTAAACCCCTTTATAATGACAGCGGAAATAATCCAATTTGATCCGTCGCAGCTGGAACATCAAGTGCAACGACTGACGAGAGCTATTCAGTCGGGGGCGCTTGTCGCTCTTCCAACCGAGACGGTGTACGGAATTGCCGCCGCGCCAACGTCAACCTTTGCTATCGAACGGCTTAGCCGCCTCAAAGAGCGAACGCCGGAAAGCCCGTTTTCTCTGGTTGTTCCAGATATTGAATCTGCCCGAAAACTGGCTGCGCCTTGGAAATCCAAGGTAGAAAAGCTGTTTCGCCGCGTCTGTCCCGGTCCGATTACGTTTGTTCTGCCGCTTCGCGAAGGAGCGTTAGACGCCTTCCCGCCAATCGTAACTCAGGCGTGCGCGCCCAAAGGGTGCGTTGGAATTCGAATTCCGGATCATCCGCTGACGCTGAAAATATTACGCCGTATTGGCTCTCCGCTTTTGCTTACCAGCGCGAACCATCACGGCGTTCAAGACCCGCTGGACGGAAAACAGGTTATCGACGACCTCAAAAACGACCTCGATATTATTGTGGACGACGGAATAACCCGATGGAAGCAGTCGTCTACCGTTGTCAAGTTTGACGGCAATACGCCGGCAATTCTTCGCGCTGGCGCGCTGTCGCCAGCCCAGATTCGACGTATTTCGTCTACGATTGTATTGTTCGTCTGTTCGGGCAACACGTGCCGCTCTCCGATTGCAGAAACGCTATTCCGAAAAGAGATGGCTGACCAGCTCAAATGCTCTCCTGACAGGTTGGAAGACAAAGGCTGGTTTGCGCTGTCATGCGGTTTGTCTGCCATTTCAGGAATGCCGGCTTCCGACTACGCCCAAGCGGTTATGAAACGTAAAGGGCTGGACTTGTCCGGACACGCCGCTCAAACGGTTTCGGAAACGCTTATTCGTTATGCCGATTATATTTTCACACTTTGCGAATCTCACAGGAAAGCGCTTGTCATCGCATTTCCTCAGGCGGAATCGAGAATTCGGTTGCTCAATCCGGAAAACGTCGATATTTTAGACCCCTACGGCGGCACGATGGAATTCTATCAAACCTGCGCTCGACAGATAGAAAACGCCGTTCATCAACGCGTTATAACGCTGCTGTCAAAAGAAAAAGGAAAACGTTAGTACGTTTGTAATCAGGGCTGGAATCATTTAGTATAGTTTCCGACTTGTTGTAACTCCTGTTTATTCACTGTCCTTCACGCGAGATTTTTTGTATCATTTATACCGTGTTTGATCGCTCTTACGACGTTCGGTCTCCCAATAAACCTAAAATGACTGTTAGCATTTCCGTGATTATGCCTGTTTATAATTCTGAGCGGTATTTATCCATCGCGATAGAATCTATTCTTGCACAGACATTTAAAAATTTTGAATTTATCATCGTCAATGACGGTTCAACTGACAGCAGTCTTGAGATTATTCAAAACTACCAGGCAAAAGACTCCAGAATTCGCATTATTGACCAACCGAATCAAGGCGTTACAAAATCGCTCAATAACGCTATCAATTTGGCGCAAGGTAAATATATCGCCAGAATGGACGCCGATGATATCTCCATGCCTGATAGACTTGCCAAACAATTTCAATATTTGGAAGCGCACCCTGAAATCGCAGTTTGCGGGTCTGGCGCTTTAATTATAGATGAAGATGGGGATGTGATCAGAATTGACAGAGTTGTATGCACTCACGAAAACATTGAAAAACGCCATTTGTCAGGAAAATGTTCTATGAAACATCCATCAGTGATTATTCGCGCGGACGTTTTAAGAAAAGTAAATGGCTATAACGAAGAACTTCCTTACGCGCAAGATTTTGATTTGTGGCTTCGGATTGGTGAAATTGGAAAACTGGAAAACCTCCGCGAACCATTGATTAAATACCGGAGGTGCCGCGACAGCATCTCTTCCAGGAAAAAAAGAGAACAATGGGAAGCGGCTTGTAAAGCTATTGATGACGCTTCTATTCGACGTGGGATAAAACTGCCGTATCCTCCATTCAAAGCAAGCTCGCATCACGCATTCTTCAAGCCTCGTTTATATCTGAAATCAACGTGGTATTATATAAAAACAGGTTCATTCCAGAAGGCGCTCAAGCAGTTTGTGAAACTTGTGAAATCCTGTTTCAAATGAACGGACTAACCGTCTTGTCGTGGTTTCTGGCAGCAGTCGTGATCTGATATGCTTTTGTCAGACGAACTAAAAATCATACAACAATGATTATCGTTCCCCCTTGCAACTAATAATAAATACCGTTATAATAACGATGATGTTATTGGAGAGAGTTTAATAATTGGAATATGAATTTCCCGAATCGTAAATCTTTTTACGGAGGCGTTTTTCATGGCATTCAAAGCAAAAAGACCTGTTTTGATTCGAATTCAACCGCAATTTGTCAAAGATATTAAAAGCGGAGAGAAAAAAGAAGAGTATAGAAGTCGCGAATTTGTTGATTGCAATTGTTTAATTCTTCACCAATCACAGGAGGGTCAAGGTATCGTTGCTGTTGTTGAAGTTGGACCTTCAAAGATTGAAATCAATGAGGAAGGAAAAGAACGTCATGAATATCCAATTTTGAGAGTATTCGATTTCAAAGAAACTATTCCAATTGAAACAGCTTTTGATAACACGCCAATTACGAGAAAAATTTCTTCCCGTTACCAGGATTTTACCTATTTGCGAGACAATGGCGAATGGACTCCAGAATCAGAAGCGGCGGCTGCCGAAGCGGTCAAGATTCTGTTGAGTACTCATAAGCATACTACTAAAACCTTTCCAAAACAACCAAAGCAAGACGGCTAAACCTTATTTGATGAATATCAGCCAATAATCGCCGCGCATTGGCAGTATTCTAAAATCAAACGAGTTGCAAGAGCGTACTCCTGCAACTCGTTGTTTGTTCCTAAACGGCGAATCTGCGTTTAGTTCAGTCTGTCAGCCGTGCTCCACAGACCGGCGGACGGCGTGGAAATGAAGTAGATTTCTTCGCCGTCAGGCATGGTGTTGAACCCGTTTCTCAGCTCGGCGGGATTGTAACGCTTGAGCGTTTCGTTGATGTCGGCGTAGTTAAAGCAGACGGATTCGATGTCTTTCTGGCTCATCTTGCCGGGGGCGTAGGTAATCTTGAACCGTCCTTCGGAAGAGCCGTGAATCAGGTGAGCGGTTCCGACGGCAAAGTTCTTCAAATCGCCGTCGTCCGGGCATTCCCTGTACAGCCGCATGACGTTTTCCGTTCCGGAATAGCCGTACTTGCGAATAATCGCGTCGATTTCCGGCTGTTCGCCGAAGCGTTCCAAGCCGGGCGCGATAATGAGCAGTTCGCCGTCTTGCGCCAGTGCTTTTCTGGTTCGATAAATCGCCTTGTTGGCAACCCAGGTGGAATAGAACTCGTCGCCCTGCATGACAGCGACGATTTTTTTCAGCGGAGGAACGACGGTAATGTTTTGCTTTTGTGACGCCCGCGCCGCTTCCAGATACGTTTCGACGTCGTCGCCAGCGTAAACGCCGGTGTGAACCAGCTTGCCTTCGGCGTCGTAAGCCATGACGACTTCAAAATAGGCGTCCGGCAGGAATCCGAGATAGTCCTCTTCCGCCTTGTTGAAGCATTTTCTCAGCGGCGTGGTCAGCGTGCCGAGGTTGTTTTCAATTCCGCAGCAAGCCGCCATCAGGTGCGAGGCGCAAATCATGTCTTTTCCGCCCAAGCCGATAAAGTAGTTCTTGTTGTGGTTGGCGAACCCCAAAACCTCGTGCGGAACGACGTGTCCGACGTTGAGAACCAGGTCCCAATTCCCGTTGAGCAGGAAGTTGTCCAAGCTGACGGGAATCGCCCAATCGACTTTTCCGCCGGAAACCTCTTTGACGAACGACGACGGGACTTCTCCAATTACGGTCGAGCCGCTGCGCCAATCGTGAACGTGAATCTTCTCTTCCGGGACGGAGCCGAACATCCACTTGTTCTGTTCAGGCGTATGCGGAACGTGCTGTCCGAGAGTGGGAATGAGATGAACGTCCGCGCCGTCGGCGGTAAAGATCTTATACAGTTCTTCGACAATCCAGCCGGAACCGGAATGAGCGCGGGTAATATCCGGCGGGAGCAGCAGAACGCGCTTCGGATTGGCGCAAATGCGCTTCTTCGCCTCGGCGGCGTACTGACGCGCCAGTTCGAGAATCTGTTCATGGGAAATATTCGACGATTCTTGTTTAAACCACATGGTATCTACAGGTAAAGGGTTTTAATGTTCAATATCAACGCCGACGCCGTCTGTCAGCTTATATATTATATTGTAAAGCAAATTTCTGAAAATAACAGAGGGGGCGGGGGGAAGGGAGTTAGGAGTTAGGGGTTAGCGAGCCGGGGTGCGTAAGCCCCCGGAATTAGAACCGCGTCAGCGGTTCAATGTTTCTAGCCGTGCGTTTTAACCCACGGAACAAGGAACAAACAAAAAAGAATATTGCCAAATAACCTTTTCCGCTCGTCCTCCGTTAGGGGGACGAAAGGAAAAGGAACTGAAGCGATTAGGCGAGCCGGGAACGTTAGTTCCCGGGTTTAGAACTGCGTTAGCGGTTCAGTATTTCTAGCCGTGCGTTTTAACCCACGGAATTAAAGAGCAACGAAAAAAGAAATCGACATATATATTTTGCCTGATTCTGTTCCCACGTCTTTAGACGTGGGGGAATAAAAACTATTCAATTATCGTAGCCCCCAGATTTATCTGGGGGACTAAACAAACGCGGCTCTCCCAGACGCTTCCCCTCCCATCCCTTCCCCGCTCCTTTAAGGAGCGGGGAAGGGA
>JAFSMW010000055.1 GCA_017447745.1 Thermoguttaceae bacterium | reverse complement strand
TAAGACGCCGTATCCGCTTTCCGAAGAATACATGCTCGTTTCCGCCCGCGTTGGCAAACACCTCAGCAGCGGTTCCGATCACGGCTGGTTCTTCAAGCTGTATTTCCAGGACGTCTACGGCAACAAGGAACTCATCTACGCCGCTGACAACGCCAATGCGTGGTACGCCATGCCGTTTAAGCCTCGACCCGTCCCGACGGAAATCCCGGACAAAGTCGATTGGCCCAAGATTGGCTCTGGCGAAGAACCCAAGCCCGGGTATCTGTACTCCAACAACGTTTTTGACAACGCCCCCGAGATTTTGAAGGAGAAGGGCAAGGCGATTCGCGTTATCCAGATGGATCCGAAAACCTATACGACGTGGCACAAAACCGTTCAGCACGACGGCCCCGCCGTGTCCGTATTCCAGGCGGAAGGCGTA
Source organism: Thermoguttaceae bacterium (assembly GCA_017447745.1). Lineage (GTDB taxonomy): Bacteria > Planctomycetota > Planctomycetia > Pirellulales > Thermoguttaceae > RUG11551. The sequence goes on along the minus strand of JAFSMW010000055.1, from coordinate 3,245 downwards.
AAGAGAATTCTCGGAACCGTTCCCATCGAGCCGGATGGAAGCATTTACTTTGAACTCCCCGCTGGGAAATCCGTCTACTTTGAGATGCTGGACGAGAATGGTATGGCGATTCACGTCATGCGATCGTTTGCCAACGTCATGCCGGGCGAAACCCGCGGCTGCTTTGGATGTCACGAGTCCAACCTCAACACCAAAGGCAACACGCCCAGCAAAGGCATGAACATGGCGATGAAGAAAGGTCCGCAGAAGCTCACCCCGCCCAGCTGGGGAGCGGAGGAGTCCATTTCTTATATGCGATTCGTTCAGCCCGTTCTGGACAAGTACTGCGCTGAATGTCATCAAAAGCCCAATACCAAGGCGTACGAAACGCTCAACATGATTTGCCGTCCGTCCGCGCACCCGTGGCGAAACAACAGCGTTTTGACCCGTCCGGGAGAAACCAGCCCGTTCTGCGAACCGTACTATACATTGGTAACCGGCGCCTGCCCATGGGGCGGCGTAAAGCAGAGAGACGAACATAACGTTCCCAAGAACATTGCGGGTCTGTTTATCGTTGAAGGGTATAACAAAAACGACCCCGCCAACCTCGCGACCTTGCCGCCCTACTCCGCCTTCAGCCCGGTCAGCCGACTGATTCACAATGCGTGTTCCGGCGAACATCACGGCGTCAAAGTAACAGGCGTAGATCGAGAACGCCTTATTGCCTGGGTGGACTGCAACGGTCCGTATCTGGGAGACGAAGAGATTCGTCAGATGTACGACCCGGCGTCCTACAGCGTCGAGAACATCCCGCCGGTGCGTCCTCGCGTCGCCACCGCGCCTGTTATCAACCGATTCGACATTCGTCAGGACGGCGACTCCGAAAAGGTCGCCGGCGTCCCGCTGAAACTGTTTGCTCAAGAATCCTTTGACGGCGAAATCCTCAGCGCGGTCTACGGAGCTCAAGGCAAATACGTCGACGTTACAGACAAGCTCAAAGAACTCCTGGGCGACAAACGCATTGTCTCGCCCGGACGTTACAACGACGTCTTTGGCGGCGACCCGATTAACAACGTCAAAAAGACGCTCAAGGTTACCGTCCGATTCAAAGACGGCAGAGCCATGTTCTACGAATTCCAGGAAAACGCGACGATTATTTTGTCGTCTAAATGACCCGCAATCGATGAAAGGCGGTAATGAAGCGACCAACGTGAGCGGAATTACGCAGCGGGCGTTTAGCCCGCCGTTACTTTGAACGTAATTTGCACACAATTCGGTTCGCCTCCGGCGAACTGCGTAATTCCGTTCGCTCCGCTCCGTGGGTTAAAACCCACGGCTACTAATATTGAACCGCTACGCGGTTCTAGCGGAAGATTATTTTTCATTTCCATTACCGCCTTCCATTTTTCTCGCAACTCGCTACTCGCTACTCGCAACTTACAATCATGAGCTATAAAAAACTACTATCATTACTTATCGCGTTTAACGCATTGTTGACGTTTAGTTTCGCGTTTGCTCAGGACGAGCCGGCGTGTCCGCTGGGCGACGGCTGGAAGTTCAACTCGTATCTGAGCGACGAGTTCAATCAGGAGCAGCTCGACGACGTCAAATGGTTTAACTTCAACCCGATTTGGCGCGGACGAAAGCCGGCGATGTTCTGTAAAGAAAACGTCTATCTCAAAGACGGGAAACTCTGTCTGAGGGCGGATGTCGCGCCGGAAGGGTACTATTCAGAACAGGACAAAAAGAAGGGATACCATACGTTCCGAACTGCCGCCGTTCAAAGCCGACAGACGGTCTTATACGGGTATTTTGAAGTCCGCAGCAAAGCGATGAACTCCCGGGCGTCGAGCGCGTTTTGGTTTTATAAGACCTTCGGCTCTCACGGATATCGGTTCGAGACCGTTTCCGCTCTGGAGTCCTATTGGTGTGACAAGAACACGCCGCCTGAAGTCTGGACGGAAATTGACGTCTACGAGATGTGCGCCAAAAATCCGAAATACAGTTCCAAATATTTGATGAACGGTCACGTCGTTTATACGCCCGAGTTCAAACATCTGCAGCGCCCCCAGCGGTGGAATCTCCCGTTTAATCCCTTTGAGGAATTCCACGTTTACGGTCTGGAATGGACGCCGGACTATGTCAAATGGTACGTTGACGGCAAATGCGTCGGAGAGCTGAAAAACGAGTTCTGGAACCAGCCGCTGACGATCAACTTCGACTCGGAAACGTTTCCGGACTGGTTCGGTCTTCCCGACCCGAAAGACTTGCCCAGCGTCTTCGAGATTGACTACATTCGCGTTTGGGAAAAGAAGTAGAAAGGCAGTGTATCGGAGTGCGAGAGTGCAGCGTTAGCGAAACTCTCGCTTTTTTTAAAAAATAGAATCACTCTAACCGTCAAGCGTAGCTTGATACAGAAATTCGGGAACCTCTTCTTGACGGCAAGCCGTCAAGTACGAAAGCGGGAGCTTTGCTCCCGCACTCCGAAATTGTCACGCTTTCGTAATTACTAATTCTTCTCACTACTGCCTACTGCCTCTTGCCTATTGCCTTCACTCTGGTATACTCTCACGTAGTCCACTTCCATACACGTGCCGTCGATGGCGTCTGAAATCTCGCCCGCCCAGGGGATAATCGCTTCGGACAGAAAAATCGGAGCGGCAGTAAAGCAGCTGCGGTTCGGTTCGCGGCGCAGCTCTTTCCCGTCGAAATAGAAGACCAGCTCTTTTTCCGTCCAGAGCAGTCCGTAAACGTGAAACTCCTTTGACAGGTCGAGCGATTTGTCGGGAACGAACGATTTATGCCACGATTTGTGACGCGTCTTGCCGTTGACTATATACGTGTCGTTCCAGTTGTGAATATTCGTGTTGACTTCAGACGGGTAATGCCCCTCGTTGACGTCGATTTCAAAATGATGGTCTTTATCCAGCGGCGCGTACCAGTTTTTGCCGGTAACCGGCGAAGTCGTCATGAGCCAGAACGAGTTGTTCGTCCCGGTCGCGGCGGCGTATCGATACCGGCATTCAAAGTACCCGTACTGAAACCGCTGTTTGGTCGAAATCGACGCGGACGTCCATTCCTTTCCGCCGCGGTTTTCTTTCTTGTTCATCAGACGCAGCGTCCCATCCTTGACGACCGCGTTCTCGCGCCATCGGCTGCAGACAATATGCCGCGGCGACCCGTTTTCCGAGTTCCAGTTTTCGTCCAGCTGGCTGTCCGGGTAATCGAACTCGTCCGCCCAAACCAGCTTCATTCCCGCTTTCGGG
>JAFSMW010000054.1 GCA_017447745.1 Thermoguttaceae bacterium | reverse complement strand
CTCTTTTCCCCCTGCTTTTAGCTCAATTCTCAAGCAAAAATCGTTTTACAGCGAAAAAACAATACTATTCACGTTTATAATGTCATACTTTTCTCAAAAAATATCTGAAAAGAACCGTTTTAGGAAATGGAAACTAGATATAAAAGCTTGGGGAATTGACGGCAGGTATTTTAATATCGAAATACAAACAGCGAACCAAAAGGGGTTCAACAATCGTATATTATATTACTGGAGTGGAATGTACCACGACCAGCTGGAACAGGGGCAGGAATACGAAGCTCTCTTTCCGGTGATTTCCATTGTGGTTGCTCGGTTTAATTTATTTCCGACAATCCCGCGTATGCACAACATTTTTACGCTGACAGCAGAAGGACAACCGGATTGCGTTTTTTCAGATCTGATTCAAATTCATACTATTGAACTGACGACAGAAAAAATCAGTCGTTTACCTGAACTTCATGACGAACTGAAAAACTGGCTCGACTTTTTATCCAACGGGCATAAAAAATCGCAGGAAGAAATGACTATGTTAACTAAAAACAATAGTGGCATTGCAATAGCGGCGGAACGTTATCAACGTCTCTGCCAGAACAATGAATTGCGTGAAATGGCTATTGCTCACGAAAAAGCGGAACGCGATCGAAAAGGTCAGCTCAGCTTTGCCAGAGAACAAGGCTTGGAACAAGGTCGAGAAGAAGGGCTGGAGCAAGGCTTGGAACAAGGTCGAGAAGAAGGAGAGTTTCTTTCTCTTCGTAAAACGATAAGCAATATTCTGACTCATCGTTTTCCAGAGGCAGACACTTCTCAAATTAGCAGCCTTTTACAACAAATCCAGAATAAACAAACGCTCGATTCTCTGGTTCTCAAAGCTATGGAAAGCGCTTCTGTTGAAGATTTTTTGAGCGTTTTGCAAGATATTTGATAACTTATATCATAAACGCAGACTCAAACAACAGAGATTCAAATTCGCTTGAACGAAAAAACAAGAACAGCCAATCTCAATAATCGTTGGGATTGGCTGTTCGTTTTATACTTTATGAGATGTTCTCGCTTTATACAAGCTTATCATAAGATATTACAAGACTTTGATATTGTCAATTGCTTCGTCGTGAACGCCGAGAACAATCTCCGTTTCGTCCTGATGGCAGAGTTTAATCTTCGGTTCTGGAATTGCGGCGTTCTTGCTGAATCGAACTATCAGGCTTGCCAGCTGACGTTTCGCCAATTCGTCTGTTCTGCCGATTGACAGGGCCGATGCCCCAACGAAGTTGTCCGGCTCTGCGTACATGACGTCCGGGCGGTCGGACTTATGCTCGTTGAACATCCTCAGAATAGTATCGCACTCCGCCTCGTTTCGGGCGACAGCCACCTTGAACGAGTCGTCAACGCGAACGTGCCGGGAAACGCACAGCAGCTCGTATTCCCACATTTGAGCGTTCGGACAATGCTTGTTGCAATCCCAAACGCGGCTGGCAAACGACTTTTCCGTCAAGCAACAGCCGGGACCAGCGTTGGGGATGCGCGTTATTCCCAACTGATGAGCCAGGTCGATTAACGGACCGCGCCCGCGCCCTTCAATCGCATAGAGTTTATCGCGGTCAACCAGACCGGAACGCTCCACGTCGGTTTCAGGCAAGAGCTTTGCGGAAATCGGGCGCAGCAGACGTCCTTTGATTCCGGATTTGTACTCGATAAGCTCCTGATGATGTCGCCGCTGACTTTTGGGTCGCTGACCGACGACTTCACCTGTTACAACGCAGTCCGCCCCGGTTTCCTGCATGTACTTTCCCGCCATGCGGCACATGTACAGATGGCAGTCCAGACATGGATTGCACGCCTTGCCGTACCCGTACTGCGGGTTGCGAATAATATCAATGTAATCTTCGTTGACGTTGAGTACGGTCAGGTGAATTCCGAGGTCGTCCGCCGCCTGCTGCGCCTTGCTTGACGTGTCGACAAACGGCGTGCGGATGTTCAGCCCTTCGACTTCAAATCCCTGCACTTGCATAATGCGCGACGCTAAAATACTGTCGAACCCGCCGGACATTAACGATATGGCTTTTTTGGTCATGATGTTGTTTTTAACGTTGTTTGATTACAAATGTAACAGATTATTTTTATTCTGACGTCGACCGCTTGAACGAATTCATAATTCCCTCTTTGACATCAAAGAGCATGCACTTCAACGGCTGCTTGTGCTGGAAATATCGCCCTGACAGGACTTCCAGAACAAGCGTATGGAGATTCGTCCAGAAATGGTCTTCGATTTTACACCGGTTCCCAAAATGCTTGTCCTGCCCCTTGAGGTACTTCAAATACCCGTCTCGATACGGCGACGGCGGCAACTGGGAAAGACGCTTGATCATGTCTTCCCGATACGGTGTATGAGCTCTGTACTGACCGACGGACGTGAGATAGTATACGTCGCGCCCGTTCGCCCAATCCGCTTCTTTTCCCAGCGCAGACGCATTGTTTCCATGCCGGCGAAAGAGCATTAAAACGTCCGGCAGGGTTTTCATTTGCGTGTGCATGGGAGCCATCGTAAAAATCCAGGTGTCGTGCGCCCACAATTCCGGAAACGGGAACAACTGGTCAATCAGGCTCTTTCGTATTGCGGACATGCACCCGGCGCAATCTGGGAAATCCTTGCAGAATTCCGCATAGAAATAGCTGGAGTCCAGCGGGTGATAGTTGCTGAACAGTTCTGTCAAACGCTCTGAAATGGGATTTCCATTCTGGTCAATGAGAGATCGACGGCAATACGCAACGCCGACTTCCGGATGATTCAGGAAATAATCTTCCATCACTTCCAGTTTATTAGGAAGCCAGACGTCGTCCTGATCGCAAGGGAAAATAATATCTCCCGTTGCATTGAGCATGATATTGGCAAAATTCTTTTCGTACCCCAGATTATGCTCGTTCTGAATAAGCCGAACGGAAAAGGGAACGGTTTTCATCCACTGATGAACAATCTCAATCGTCTTGTCGGAAGAGCAGTCGTCGCCAATAATAACCTCGTCCGGCGCCCGCGACTGCATAGCAATGCTGTCGAGCTGTTCCTTCAGGAACCGCTCGCCATTGTACGTACATAGCGCAACAGATACCGTTGTCATAATTCAATAAACTGCCAAGTAAGCGTGAATATAATAATCCCTCTCTTTTCTTTAAATATACATCAAATCCGCGATTTTTCAAGATAGCAACTCAATATTATTTATAAAAAATTCCCTGCCACCCACTGGCAGAATAATCGATACTATCGTTATAATTGATATAATCTGACCGTTCCAGGCGATTTGAGCAAAATTCAATATCAGCGTTTTGAAAAAACTAAAAATCGTGGTATAATATATATAATAATAAAACCGATTATTTAAATAATCAGAAAACAGCGCAATTATGGCAGACCGGATCAACGTAACTCGAAGTTATTCCCCGCCAGCCGAGGAATATCAGCAATACGTTAGTAAAATACTGGAAACGTCAGTATTTACTAACAACGGTCCCTATTTGCAAAAACTCGAAAAGGAATTAAAAGATTACTTAAACGTTCCGTATCTTCAGTTTGTTACCAACGGGACGGTCGCAATTCAGCTGGCTTTGCGCGCTCTGGGCATTACCGAGGGGGAAATCATCACGACGCCGTTTTCCTACGTTGCGACGACGTCCGCCATTCTTTGGGAACGCTGCTCGCCGGTTTATGTCGATATTGAGCCGAACAGCTTTTGCATCAATCCAGAACTGATTGAATCCGCCATTACGCCAAAAACCAGGGCAATTCTGGCGGTTCACGTGTTTGGGATTCCATGTAATACAGAAGCCATTGCCGACATCGGGAACAAGCACGGCATTCCCGTCATTTACGACGCCGCCCACGCCTTCGGCTGCGTCTATAAAGGGAAATCGCTTCTCAGCTATGGGGACGTTTCAACGTGTTCTTTCCACGCGACAAAACTTTTCCATACGATTGAAGGCGGCGCAGTTATTTGCCGCGACGAGGCGGTTCACAAACGTGCGGATCTCGCCAAACGATTTGGCCATAACGGAGACGATCACTACTGTTTGGGCATAAACGCCAAAGCGTCGGAACTTCAGGCGGCGATGGGACTTTGCAATCTGCCCCACGTTAAAGAAATCATTGCAGACAGAAAGAAAAGCGTAGAACTGTACGATTCATTATTTCAAGGCAAGTTTCAACGCCCCATTTTGCCGGAAGGGTTAGAATATAACTATTCCTATTACCCGGTTGTTTTCAAGTCGGAAGAGGAGTTGTTACAGGTAAAAGAAACGTTGGAATCTGAAAATATCTTCATTCGTCGATATTTTTATCCAACCTTGAATAAACTGCCGTATCTGGATAAATACTATCCATGCCCCGTTTCGGAAGACGTCTCCAACCGGATTGCGTGTTTACCGCTGTATTATGGTTTGGAAAAAGACGTTATTTCCAAAATTGTGAGCCTCATTATAAAAGGCTATTTCATTTAAAGGACGATTCCATTTAACATAAAAAGAGTTGTTACAGTACAATGGCTTATACCAGCTTCTATTCAAATGAGGAATTATTGGAAATTGGTCTTAAATCAGTTGGCAAAAACGTCCTGATTTCACGTAAATGCTCTATATATGGAGCTGAAAACATTTCAATAAGCGACCATTGCCGTATTGACGATTTCTGCATTCTTTCTGGAAATATTTCAATTGGCTCTTACGTTCATATTGCAGCGTTTTGTGCATTGTATGGGGGAGGTGGAATTGAAATTGGCGACTATTCAAGTCTTTCCCCTCGCTGCACCATTTTTAGCGCAACGGATGATTTTTCTGGCAACTATTTAATGGGACCAATCATACCTTCTGAATACACTAATGTTAAAAAAGGCAAAGTTACACTCCATAAATTTGTCAACGTTGGCGCGCATTGCGTTATTATGCCAGGAGTTGAACTGGAAGAGGGCATTGCAATTGGAACGATGAGTTTAGTCAGGAAGTCTTTGAAAGGGGCGGGAGGAAAAGGATGGACAACCTATGGTTGCGTCAATATCTTGGAATCCATTGCTCCACGTTCGCATGAAATGGAAAAACTTGCAGAAAAACTAATGTCAAATCAGGATTTCAATTAAAAGAAGCGCTTCATATTATGGATAAACCAAGACTGTCAATTTCCTGTATAACCTATAACCACGCCAAATATATTCGACAAGCACTCGAAGGGTTTGTCATGCAACAGACAAACTTTCCGTTTGTCGTTCTGATTCATGACGATGCCTCGACAGACGGAACTGCGGATATAATTCGCGAGTATGAAGCGAAATACCCGGATATTATCAAACCGATTTATCAGACAGAAAATCAGTGGTCTAAAAAGGTTAATGTCAGCATATTTAATTTTTCGCGTATTCAAAGCGAATACGTGGCTTTCTGCGAAGGCGACGATTACTGGACGGATCCTTTGAAGCTGCAAAAACAGGTCGATTTCCTCGATTCGCATCCAGACTATACCGTTTGCTTTCACAAGGCAAAAGTTTTCTTTGACGAAGCGCCGGAAAACAGCTGGACGTACCCGTCAGACGAGTATTGCAAAGGGAGAACGGATTTTACAATTGACGATCTGTTTGAAAAGAACTTTACAACAACAGCGTCTCTGGTTTTTCGTTGGGCGATTCCCCAACTCTTTCCCATGGAAAACCTGGCTGACGGCATTCTGCCTTACGACTGGTATTTACTTCATCTCCATGCAAACTTTGGGAAAATTCACATGCTCAACGACGTTATGAGCGTCTATCGGCGCCAGCCGGGCGGGATTTGGCAATCCAACTTTTACGTACAATATGGAGACAAACACTACAGATTTTTTGATGAAGTCAATAAAGTTTATAACTATAAATACAACGTCAAGATAAAAGCTCTACAGAACTTTTTCCTTAAAAAAGTTATTGCGGAATCCATTGCAACAAACAATTTTCAGGCATTGCAAAACATCACAAATCTGCCGCTGCAATCGCTTGATTTTCCTAACAAGATAATCATTCCAGCCAAGGAGTACAATCTTAAAAGGAAAATAATCAACAAGATTTCCAAACTCCTGGGCTGCGGAAGCGTATTTTTACCCTCTGACTGGGTATAACGCGATTGTATCAATCAAATAATCATCTTTTTTTCTGCCCACAATGTTCAAAGACGCAGAAATTCTTTTCGTCAACGCGGGCGTTGGGAAGGGAATAGTCCGCGATTTTTCGATGATGTTTCCACATAACGTACGATAAGCTCAGTTGATCCCGCTGGGTGAAATGTATGATTTCTTTTGCCCAGTCGTCCATAAGCTCAATGACTGCCGGGTCGTTATGACGGCGGTAGAGAATATTCGTCTCGTTCAAGCCGTAGTTGGCTGGAAACCCTTCATGACGGTATTTTTCTATCTGTTCTTCTCCCAAGACGGGATCAATCATTCCGAACTGCAATACGTGTTCGTACTCTTTATACAGACAATCCAGCGCAAAGTGGGTGGGAATCAGAAAATCCTTTTGTCTCCGCTGAATTTCCTCGAACAGCCACGGCGTTAAAATATTGACGTTTGCGTCCAGATACAGGCTCTCTTCGTATTCCGGGAAAAAGCAATGCGCCAGGATTTTGTGACGACGAGCGTTGCGAATAACGTCCAAATCCGTAAAAACCAGCGGGCGAATATCCCAGATTCCAAAGCGCTGCTGAGCAATGAGCTCTTCGTCGTCCGTAAAGCAGACGTAATCCCAATCGAAATCGGTGTAATGAAAACATGCGATCTCCGACAGGTCGTCGTACCGGTTGGTAATGCACGTATAGACGACTTTCTTCGCCTGACGCTTGCTTTGCGCCTCGCGGAAGTCGGCAATCGTCTTTTCAGACGGTTTGTAAACGTTCGCCAGCGGATAGCGGCCGTATCGCAAATAATGCGACAGCGGATTGATGGGCAAATCCGGACGCCGTTCCATATAGGCGGCGCCGTCAAAGCGTTCAGACGGATTGAATCCCTTCTTCCAGCCTTCCCGCATGTAATGATCCAGCGGCGTGTCGTCCCCGCGGCGCCCCCAGCCGGACTGACGAATATAATACTCCTCGTCCCACAGACCGGACTGCAAAATCAAAACTTTGTCTTCCAGATACTGCAATCGGGATTCCATGTCGGCGTAAATCTTGCCGAACAAAAAACGATAAATGCGCTTGAGGAAATCTTTCACGATATTTAATTTGTAACGCTATCTGCTTATACGGCTTTGGGATTGGTGAATAATCGTTAGGAAAAAACGCTGCGAAAACTCTCAATATTCTTTGATCGAAATATCAACCGTCAGCTATATTAATATTATAACATCATTTCTCAATACGGGAGAAAAAATTTTACGTTTATCTGATAATTCGCCTTTCCGTGTCCCCAATCCTTGAACCTGAATGATTCTATTCCTCTTCCTGAGCGAAGAACTCGTTGAGCAGTTGGATTGTATAAACCAAAACGGAACTGGTGAGTCGTTTGCAGCGTTCAGACCGCAGCTGTTTGTGTTCCGGGGCGTCGCTCAGAGCCAGCCAGGCGCCGACGCTGTCTTTACAAAGGATGCTGTTTGACGCCGATTTGGCAAAGTTCGGGGCAATGTCCGTTTCCGGAATGAACGTCGGCAGCGGAGTTTCTTTATAGAAGTCCGTCAGCTTTTTCTGTAACGGATACAGGTCGGCGGGGGATTCAATAAACAGACTCATAAAGAACCCTGCTCCGTTGATCGCGCCGCAGAGGCTTTCCTGTCCGCCGTATCCGGTTCTGCCGTATTTAAAGACGCCAAAGGGGAACTGACGGCATGCTTCCGCCTGATCCGGGTCGACAGACTCGACGGCGTCTGCATAGGCGAGAATCGCCGCTTTGACCAGTCCAAACATACAGCCGTGTTCTTTATAGTATTCGTACGCTTTTTGAGCGGCAGGCTCCGGGTCAATCGGGACGTATTTCCAAACCGTCGATTCCGGCTTTCTGGCTCGACGCGGTTTCTTTTTCTTCGGTTCCTCGGCGGTTTCTTCCGCATTCCCGAGAGCCGTCAATCCAACCCCCAATCCAATTCCCAACGCCGACGTCAGCGCTGAACGACGATTTATCTTATTATGTGACATTGTTACTTCTCCTTCAATTACTAATTACTAATCACTAATTACTAATTACACAAAGATCCACGGGTGCGTCCACGGGTTGGTCAACGCAGTGCTGGCGGCGAGAATTGACCAGAACAGAGCGGCATACAGACCGACGGTAATCCATTTGTTGTCTTTGGCGCGTTCTGCAATGGGGACTAGCGACGTCAGCCAAAGCGGAATAAGCCAGAATGCCCAGCGGAAAGCGCACGTAATCCCGCCGTAATTCCGGTCAACCTGCGGACGCATGATATAAAACCCTATTACGACAACGGTCATAGACAGGATGAATAAGCCCAGCAAGCCCAGTTTCGGGTCGGATTTCCAATTTAACAGCCAGACGACCGCCCCGGCAATGGAGAACGCCCAAAGCGGCGTCAGGGAGAAAATCCCGTGGTGTCCGACGAGGACGTTAAACGCATAGACCACGCTTGACGGTTCGCCGCGGTCAACGCCGACGCGGTGTTTCCAGTAACTGTCGCGAATGACGCCGTCGCCGCGATCGTAGGTGTAGTCGTACCAGTTGTCTCCCGCCTTGCGGTGAGCGTACGGCGGAATGACCGTATTGTGAGCGACGTAGTTCGTCCCCAAATACCCCGCTGCGACAATCAAACAGCCCGGCAGGAATCCGATCAAAGAGCGTTTCCAGTCAACGACAAAGCAAACCAGCGCCAAGGCGACGAAAAACGCCAAAGCTGGCAGTTCGCAGACCACGGCAAAGGCGGAAAACAGTCCCGCCAGAAAATAGAACCACGTAAATCGCGGGGAATCGTTGGATCTATATTCAAAGACGATTTTTATAATTGCGTACAGAGCGACTGAAACCACCGTAGCAGCAGGCAAATGGTTTTGAAGCGTTACGGCAAAGGTTGTTAAATACGTCCCAAAGCAGACGCTTCCACCGATAAACGCTCGGGCAAAGGGGTTGTCTGTAAGCTTTTCGGCTGTTAGAATCGTCATGATAAACAGAACCAACAGGCACGGGATATGACTCAACGCCGTAACCGTCCTGACGCATTCGAAAGGATACTCCGCGCACGTCATTCCTGTCGTATTGACGACCAGCCAGTAGATTCCCGCCTGAAGCGTTGGCAACAGCGGCGGTTTGGAACTGTACAGATGACCGTCGTGCTTGACCATGTCGATGGTGTCCCAGCCGCGCTGAGCGATAACCTTGTCGATGGCGTACGGCGCGCCGGGAACTCGCATATCCGGTTCAACCAGAGCGCGAATCAACGCCCAGCGGGAACGGTCGTTGGCGGACAGCGTCGGGCGGCGCGTTTGCAGCTTGGGCATCGTCTCGACAAGATAGGCGATTCTTTTGGACTCGATTTCTGCGTCTGAAAGTCCTAATCTTTTCCAGGCTTTCACTTTATTATTGACTGCCAGTTGAATTCGATACGCTTCTAAATCAATGGCGCTAAATTTTTCGATTACGGCAATGCGCCCCATTACCATCGCTATTGACGTGATGATAAATATATAGTATACGTGTCTTAAGGATATTTTTAACATGGCTGAGAATGTAGTTAGGAGTTAGGAATGAGGAGTGAGGAGTTGACGCAAGCGTAGTAACAACAACTCTCTACTTCCTATTTCTAATCATTTTACGATAAAAATGGATTTCCTTCAACCCCAGCCCCTGTTAAATCATAATTTTTTCGATATAATTTATATAGAGTTGTAACTAACAACTTACCACTTACCACTAACCACTTATAACTTACCACTCCCATATTAACTATTTTCCCATGGCTTTTTTTTCCGACTTAAAGACAATTTATCACATGCTTCGTTCCGGGGCGAAGGGCAAAACCCACGCGGAACGTTTGGACAATTTCTATTCCGGTCAGGCGGAAGGATACGACGATTTTCGCAAACGATTGCTCAAAGGACGCGAGGAACTCTGGAAGGCTTTAGCAGATCCGGAAGTTGGCGGCGGCGTTCCAGAAGGCGGCATTTGGGTCGATTTTGGCGGCGGAACCGGTTCCAATCTGGAATGGTTTACGGAAGAAGACAGAAAAAAGCTCTCGAAAATCTACGTTGTCGACTTGTCGCAGTCTCTGCTTAAGGTTTGCAACCAGCGCATTGCCGACAAGTTCACCGATGAAAACGGAAATACAAACTGCTATACGGCGGAAGCGGACGCGACGACCTGGACTCCAGACGAAGGATACGCCGACGTCGTTACGTTTTCCTACTCTCTAACAATGATTCCAGACTGGTTTGCCGCTATGGACAACGCTCTGAGAATCCTCAAGCCGGGCGGAATGATCGGCGTTGTCGACTTCTACGTCAGCCGCAAATGGCCAGCAGAAGGGCTTCGACGTCATTCCTGGTTTACCAGAAGCTACTGGCCCGTCCATTTTAATACGGACAACGTCTATCCCTCTCCGGATCACGTTCCGTATTTGATGAGCCATTTTGAAACCGTCGATTTCCAGGAATATTACGGCAAGATTCCCTATATCCCGATTATTCGCATGCCGTACTATACGTTTGTCGGAAAGAAAAAGGAAACGGTGAGCGCATCATGAGTTCAATTCTGGTACTGGGAACCAACAATCTCAAAAAGCGGGCAGAACTGGAAAAGCTGCTTGTCAATTCCGAGATTCAAATCAGGACGCTGCGCGATTTCGAGAATTCCATCGAGGTCGTCGAGGACGGTCTGACGTTTGCTCAAAACGCCGACAAAAAGGCGTCCCAGCAGGCGATTCAGCTCAACGAATGGGTTTTAGCGGAAGACAGCGGCTTGATTGTCGATTCCTTAAAAGACGAGCCGGGCGTTTACTCCGCTCGCTACGCCGCGCTGAAAAAGATTCAATTGGAAAACGGCTACGCGACTTTGGCGGACGCCGCCAAACTTCACCCGGACATCCATTCTTCCGACGCCGATAACAACGCCATGCTGTTGAAAGTTCTCGAGGGGAAAACCGGCGACCAGCGCAGGGCGCATTACTGCTGTTATATGGCGCTGTCGAACCCCCAGGGAAAAATCGTCGCGAGAACCTTCGGCTTTTGCTGCGGACGGATTCTGACTGAACCGTACGGAGAAAACGGGTTCGGATACGATCCCTATTTTGAGGTTGTCGAATTCCACAAGACGTTTGGGCTTTTAGCTCCGGAAGTCAAGTCCTGTATCAGCCATCGCGCCCGGGCGACCAGAGCGATGATTCCGTTGTTGAGCGGCGAGGCGCCGCTCCCAGTCCGCGCTCCCGCGCGAGACGTATTATAATCGCTCCCGTTGGTCGCTTGCGAATTGTTTAGAACCGGGTAGCGATTCAATATTAGGAGGCCGTAGGGATTACGCGAAGCGCTAATTCCGAATTCCGCATTCCGAATTCCTAATTAAAAAGCTCCTCCCTCCTCACTCCTAATTCCTAACTAACAAACCGCGCGATTTTACCAACTGCGCAAATAAAAAAAGAGGTTCCATTGGAACGGACGCCGTCTACTGCGGAGTCGAATCAGACCGTAGGGCAAAAACAGTCTGAAACAAAGTACGTTCTTGAAACCTCTCTTTTTTGATTCGTTTCGAACCATGAAAGTAAAAACTATCGACAGAGGGCAAAATGTGATAATTTCTGCCCT
>JAFSMW010000053.1 GCA_017447745.1 Thermoguttaceae bacterium | reverse complement strand
TTCCGATTCGCAGACTAGGGAAATATGCTTTATGCTTAGTTCAACAAGCCAAAACACGTAAGAAACTTTTTGATTATTATCAAAATTTTTCTTATTCACCTACTTGACTTCATTACAGAAACTCCGTTACCGCCTTTCATTCATTTCCATACTGCTTTAGCGCGGCTTGCAGGTTGGCGACAATTTCGTCTCGAAGAGATGCGGGTTTTAATACTTCTGCATGAGAGCCGAAACTCATCACCCAGTTTTTGACTTCCACGGTGTTGTTGAGCTGCAATTCCAGAATAACGGAGCCGTCCGGCTGGGCTGTGAGCTTCTGCGAGTTCGACCAGACGTGTTCGCTGACGTATCGGGCGACGGATTCGTCAAAGCGGATTTTTACCTTCTGCAGCTTTTCCGTGGGGAAATGAATCACGCCGAACGAGCCTTCCATGTATTTGCTGATATCAAAGTCCTCCGGTTTCTTGAATTCGGTTCTCAGAGCGACGGCGTCTTCCACCCGGTCGAGTTTCCAATGTCGGATCGCTTGCGCTTTATGAGAAAACCCGATGATGTAAATTGACCCTTTGTGCATCAAAATGTGATACGGGTCAATGGCGTAGACTTCAGGTTTGGGAGAATCCTGGGATTTGTACCGGATATTGACGCAATGCGAATCTTCCAGACCAAGGAGAATCTCATCCAGATACTGGCTTTTGGAATTATAATTGCTCCAGCCGACGCGAGTTTGAAGCGCTTTGCTGGCAAGACGGTCATAGAAAAACAACGCTCTGGTTCCAAGGGATTTTCGAATCTTTTCCAGACCGCTGTTGACGGCTTCCCAGAGAATCGACCCCATCATCGGTTCGAGAAACTGGCGCCCAATGTACAGAGCGACCGCTTCGTCGTAGGACAGGCGAATGTTTGCGTCTTCTGTTGGAAAAATGATACTCAAAAACTTTTTTCCAGACGACTGATTTTGCTCTTCGTCGATGCCAACGCCGGCATCTTTCATACAGCTTATATCGCGTTGAATGGTTCGGGCGGAAACGTGAAGCTCTTTGGACAGGTCGTCGATTGACATGCCGTTCGGGTTTTGCGACAAGTGATGTAACATCGCCCACTGTCGAGCGATTTGAGTTGGTTTTTCCATGGCGGTTTAGGTGGTTGGAGTAAATGTAACAATTAAAAAACGGAGTTTATTCCTGCATAAAAATCTTGACGGTAATTTTGACCCAATGGTCTCTGGGTTCGATGGTTTGAACGACGGCGTAGAGAGCTTTCCCACCGTCGAGCAGTCGGGCGAGGACTTCATTTTTCACTTTGGGAACGTATCCGAGCTTGGCGTCGGCGCTGGTTTTGACGACGATCGCGTTGGAGTCGTACTCGTTTTTCGATTCCCGAAGCAGCGACAGCCGTTCTTCCGGGGCGAGTTCTCGGCACAGTTCGCGGATGTTTTCAACGTGCGACGTCCCGGCGATAAACGTTTCCAGCAAAAAAATCGCGTGCGAATACGGCGTCGGCGCTGGTTCCTTCCCGGAACTGCCGTGCATAATCGACCCGATGATTGAACCTCCGACAGGTTTAGGAGTCAGTTCATTCATGTTCTGCCAATAACGCCTCTTTGAATTCGTTGTAATGCGCGATGGAAACTTTGATCTTTTGAATCTCCGACTGGATCTGAGCCAAATGATTCGCGATGCCCTCTTTTGAGGTCAGCGTGCGAATCATGTTGTACGGGAAATCGCTTTTGATTTTAATGATCTCCCGAATCAGAGCGTCGTACTGTCTGGCGTACCGGATAATTTCTTCTTTCAATCGGGGAATCGTTTCCGGCGGCGCGTATTCCACCAGGTTCATTTCCTGAACCTGAAGGAGGATGTCGTTCATCATGTGGACGTCGCCGCTTTTCAGGGCTTCGTTGGCTTGGATAAACAATTTTATTTGCGCCGCCGTTGCGTTCGGGTTAAGATCCGGATGAAGCTTCGGGACGATTTTCCGGTACGCATCCTGAAGCCGCTTCTGTTCTTCGTCGGACAGTTGAAAAATCCGCTTTTTTCTGTCGAACGCTTTTTGACGCTCTTCATACTGCCGCTTGACCATGTCGTCGTATTCCTGATACTCCATATCCAGCTTTCTTTGAATCTCTTCCATGTCAATGGGCTGCTGCTGGTTTATATACCACTGAATGAGCGTGATTTCCCGCTTGAGCCGCTTGAACTGGCATTGAAGCTGAAACAGTTTTGTATCTTCCGGTTCCAGGTGAATATAGTACTCCATGGACAGATTGGGGCAAACGACGGTAACCAGCTCTTCGCGCTGCGCCAACGTCTGAACGATGCGTTTGCGAAGCGCCTGAACCCATCGGTAATGCGCGTCAAAAATCGGATGAACAACAATATCTGCCATGGCGTCTGTATCGGTTGCGGACGGTTTTGAATTCCTTGCAATTCTGTTATTATTTGAATTATTTGTATTATAATCCATTTTCAGACGGGTTCAATAGAGACATGACAGGATCTGTCGCACCCGCCCCTTTTTCAATTCAATATTGTGAATGGCATGTGTCATGGACGCACGCCTCTTTCCGTACTAAAAAGACGTCAAATTCTTTTGCAGCGCCCCTTAACAACGCCTTAGAGCATCGTCAGAACCTCGTTGGCAATCCATCGGGCGTCTGCGCGATTGAGATCGGCAATTTGTAAAACTTTCTTGTCGTGTCTGTCATAGAAGACGAGGCTGTCCTTGTTGGGGGATTGGTTATGATGAATCTCCAAATAGGAGAAGTCCATCAGGTCAAACCGTTGCTTTAACGGGATTCCAAACAACGAACGCGTTCGAATGGCGGTATTGGAAGAAAACGTCCAGCTTTGGGTGATGAACGGCGCAAAAAGCTGGGATAGAAAAGCCAAGATCAGTCCCAGACCAATAATTTCAAAGGGAATTAAAAAGCAGAACATTATCCACCATTCCCACCCGAAAAACGGCGCCGGCTTTTTGTTGACAATCATGTGCTTGTCTTTGAGCGAGTCAAAATAGCCTTGATTGCCTTGCTCTACTGTTGGCGTCTCTGAATTTTCCGTCTTTTGGACGACAGCGGCGTCTGGCGTGGCAGGCGCGTTGTCCTCTGCTCCAATAACGCCAAACAAGGCGCATACAAAGACGCTGACAATCCCGTTCCAAAACGCGGTAATAAACAGAGCGCCCAGCAGCCCCGCAGTCCATTTTCCCCTTCGGCTGAACTGAATCATGTTGAAATCGGTTGTCTCTTTCCAGTCTGTACCTTCTGGTTTTTCAGCGTCTTTGATGTGATCGATGCTGTTGAATCGCTCGATTTGAGAGTCGAAGGCGTCTTCTTCCAGTTCGTCAGAATCCTCGTCGTTGTAGTTATTGCTGCGATTGTCTGCGATGAAGTTTGAATTCAATCCTGAACCGTCGTCTTCGTTAAAAATTGAGGAATCCATAAACTCGTCAGACGAGATAAAAGCGCTGTTCGACGTTGACGTCTCAACAGATTCCTTTCCGGTCAGATTAATCAAAACCGCGTTTCCCGCCGCAACGAGCCAGCGCTGTTTGTCCGTTTCTGCAAACGAGCGCATGACGTTAACCTCATTTTCCGCAGTAACGATTTGAACGCAAATTGAGGGGCGATTATTCTGTTTGACAGTATAGTCCAAACCAATCTTGAACTTGCGAATGGAACTCAACGGAACGTCTTTGCGAAGTCGAACAAACAGACAGCGGTATTCCCGATGAAACCCGGTTTCGTCCATCCAGCCGACTTCTTTCCCGAACAGACAGTACAGCAAAAAGCAAAGAACGACGACGTCCGCAAGGAAAAACGGAATCATGAACAAAACAGGAACGGCTTCTTTATCTGATACGGCTCCGCAGACCATTGCCCCGCAGAAAAACGTCCAGACGCTCCCAAATATTATCAAAAACAGCGTTGTAAACCACGAAAAACCGCTCTGGGTATACGACAGATAACTGTCGCGGAATTCGCAGTCTTTTGGGGTGGCGGGTACGTTTATGCGGCTATTGGTATTCATCGGACGTTGGTCTGGTTTCAAGGTCTAAGTGGATAACATGGATTGCTGATATTTCTTATAGTATAAATTATAATTCGAAATTGATTGAAAAGAAATGCCAATTTTACCGTAGCAGTTCAAAAAATACAAAAATATCAGGAAAGTTCTTTGGGTTGCAAAATAGACAAAATGGATATTCAATCCTCCCACAGAACCGCACTTAATGGAAGGCGGTAATGAAGCGATAATTCAGGCGAGCCACGGGTGTAAACCCGTGGGTGCGAGCGAACCAAGCTTTATTATCGCAGATTATACTTGCCTAACAGCAAATAATCTCACGCAAAGTCCGCAAAGTTCGCGAAGCGATCTTTTTTAAAACTTTGCGAACTTCGCGAACTTGGCGTGAGCTTTTAACGGGCGCTCCATTACCGCCGTTCTTTGTGTGTACTCTTTAGCGCCCTATTGTACCGAACCGGGATTGGCGCTATAATTCAAGAAAACAAGATAAGAGATCAGCGTTTGTTCTCGCGTATCCGCGCAAAAGGAGATGTTATGCAAAAGACAAATATTGTAAAATACGTTTTTATCACATTAACCGTACTCGTCGTTTGCTTTTTAATATTGACGCTTATCGTTCGATTTTATAAAACTCCTCATGGCGATACTCTCTTGGATTATGCTATTTATAATGACTCTTTAATACAGGTTAAATGCCTGGTTGCCTTGGGCGCGGACGTCAAAGCAAAAAACAAAGACGGATATAACGCCTTGCATTATGCCGCTATAAATAGAAACAGTTCTTTAGAAATAGTTCAATGGCTGTCTGAATATGGATTGGACGTCCATGAAAGAGTCTACGATGGAGGAACAACCTTGCATTTAGCCGTTGCCAGCTATAATCTGGCGCTTGCTGAATGGCTGGTTAAACAGGGATTGGACGTCAACGCAAAAAATGACAAAGGCGTAACCGTTTTGCATACTGCCGTCCATGGCGGCGATTTGAAGGTTGTTCAATGGGTGGTTGAACAGGGCGCGGATGTCAATGCGAAAGACAACGATGGAATGACAGTTTTACATTGGGCTGCCATGAGA
>JAFSMW010000052.1 GCA_017447745.1 Thermoguttaceae bacterium | reverse complement strand
TGCGAAATGGACGCAGGACGTCCCGCAGTTTACCCGAATGATGGCAGGCGCGATGAAAAGCCCCAGCAACCAGGTCAGCGTGTTTGGATTTGAGGGTCATTTTGAATGTACGTACGCCGGGAAACAGTGCGAAGCCATCTTTACGATGTCGCTGGCTGTGAGCATGATGCCGCAGATACGGCCGACCGTGCCCGCTTTCGGTCAGGTTATTAAGGTCAACCCCAGACTGCTTATCGCGCCTAAAGGACGCCATCAGAGCGCGCTGCGCGAATGCGGCGCCCAACTGGCAACCGGATTCTATAACAACCTGTGGTGCATACAGCGCGACCGCACGTTTGCCGCCTTGGTTCAGGGAACGATTATCGGGCGCAACGAGGGCTTCGCCGGATGGATGAAAACGCAGGAAGAGACGTCTGCTATGCTTGACAGAGTCCGCAAGGCGCGCAGCGAGCAGATCCGCGAGGTCAAGACCGTCGACAACCCGCTTTCGCCAGGCGACAAAATCGAACGACCTGCTTTCTTTGAACACGCTTGGATAAATAAAGGTCAAGACAAGATGATCCTCAGCGACCAGTCCCTTGAACCGAACGTCATCCGCCCGCTGATGGAACAGGGCGAATGGATACCGATAGAGTGATGTGATGGCGAGGCACCGCATTGAAAAAACTTTCGGTCGCCAGCAAGCTGGCTCCCTTTTAGAGAAGTTTTTTCAAGTTTAATTATGAGGGGAAAACCTTTTTTGAAAAAAAGGTTCTTCCCCTCAAACTCCCCTTTCCAAAAAACTTTAGTAAGGGGAGAATATAAAGTTAGAACGTCGTAAACCAATCGGCGAAAATCCGTCTAATCAGTAAAATCCGTGTGCGGACTGAACTACGAAAATGCAAGCGACCAACGGGAGTGGTTTTAATACGTCTCGCGCGGTAGCGCGGATTGGGAGCCGACCCTGTCGGTTATTCCTCGGGCGGTTCTTCTGTTTCCGGTTCGGGAACGTACTCTTCGCCGTTCTGTTCCGCTTCTCGAATCGCGCTGAGTTTTGCCTTGATTTCTTCCAGGATCTCCGGATTGTTTTCCAGAAATTCCTTTGCCCTCTCGCGGCCCTGTCCGATCGTGCCTTCATTATATTTATAGAACGCGCCGGATTTTGTAATAACTTTCTTTTCGACAGCCAGGTCGAGAATGTCGCCGGTATAGCTGATTCCCTTGTCGTGCATCATGTCGAATTCCGTTGCCTGGAACGGCGGGGCGATCTTGTTTTTAACGACTTTCGCCTTGACGCGCTGTCCGACAACCGTTTCGCCGTCTTTGAGCTGGGAAATGCGTCGAACTTCGATTCGGCACGTGCAGTAGAATTTCAAAGCGCGACCGCCCGGCGTCGTCTCGGGAGATCCAAACATGACGCCAATCTTTTCTCGAATCTGGTTGATGAAAATGACAACCGCTTTGCTCTTTGCAATCGCGCCAGTCAGTTTTCTTAACGCCTGTGACATAAGCCGCGCCTGCAGACCGACAAACGAGTCGCCCATCTCGCCTTCGAGTTCCTTTTTAGGAACCAGAGCGGCAACGGAGTCAACGACGATAATATCCACCGCGTTGGACTTGACGAGCATCTCGGCAATCGTCATCGCCTCTTCGCCGGAGGACGGCTGAGAGACTAACAGGGTCGACAAATCGACGCCGATTTTTTTCGCCCAGGACGGGTCCAGAGCGTGTTCCGCGTCGATGAACGCTGCAATCCCGCCCGCCTTTTGCGCCTGCGCGACTGCGTGAAGCGTCAGAGTCGTTTTTCCGCTGGATTCCGGTCCGTAAATCTCGATGATTCGTCCGCGCGGCAGCCCGTATCCGCCCAACGCCTGGTCGAGCGAATAGCAGCCGGTGGAAATGCCTTCAATCGGCTTGTGCTGTTCCAGACCAAGAGGCATAATCGCGCCTTCGCCGAACTCCTTTTCAATTTGAGACAATGTATCTTTCAGACCAGGGCGTGAGTTGATAAACGACTCAATCGCCTTGTTTTGAGCGTCTTTGCTCGCTTTTTTGGCCATGATTACGCCTTTCTGTAAAATGGGTGAATGAAATTGTTATTGTTGATTGTTACGTGACTGACGTGTCTGATTGTGGTAAGTTTTTAGTGGTAAGTGGTAAGGACGCAAAGCGTTCATCATACTTACCACTTACAACTAACCACTTACCACTCTGCTGGACAATCCCTATTTTCCTTGTTTGAACGTAATGCCGCGCAATTTCTCTTCCGAATATAGAAGATTCCATTGCGCCAGCAGTTCTGTTTTTCTAAACGTCAGTTCCTGGATGATGGCGTTGGACCCGCTGACGAAAATCGTCAGACGTCCGTTGCGAATCCCGCCGGGATTGGTAAACTGTACGATCTGCGGCGGAAAGAAGTTGGCGATAACCGCCTTCCACTGCTCGACCAGCTTGGAGCGCGTCTCCGCCTTGCCAAGCCCCTTTAAAAAAGTGAGTTCGGCAATAATCTCGGAAATTTTCTTTCCTTTAATCGGCGCGCGTCCCTCGTCGTATAATCTCATTTATCGATACGCTGTTTGGTTGCAAAACCTCTTTTAGATTGAACGCTATCGTCCCATGGAAAGCGGCATGACGGCGTATTCCAAAGATTCCGTCGGACGGAACAGAACCGGGTTGTTGCCGCTGATAAGCTGCATCTTGCACGGGGCGGACGAGTCCAGAACGCGCATGAAGTCGATAATAAAGCTGGGGTCGATTTTCATCTCGAACAGCTTTTCTTCCGGGAAGTTGACGTCCATCTTCACATTGGAATCGCCGTATTCCGGAGAATGTCCGGAAAGCTCGAGAACGTTGTTCTGGAACTTGAAAACGATGCCGCGGTATTCCGGCGTCGCAACGATGCTTGCCTGTTTCACAACCGAGGTGAATTCAGACGGGGTAATTTCCACTTCGTACGCGATTTCCTTGTTGAAAACGCTCTGCCATTTCGGGAACGTCCCTTCCAGCAGCTGAGCGTAAAACGTAACAGCAGCGCTGGAGAAAATAACGCGGTTGTTGTTAAACAGAACTTTGATCTCCCCTTCCGTATTGGCAAAGACGCGTTCTGCCAGCTGCATGGTCGCCTTGGGTACGATAGCGGAAATC
>JAFSMW010000051.1 GCA_017447745.1 Thermoguttaceae bacterium | reverse complement strand
GGTTCCTTTTCGATCAAGGCAACAGAGAATCCGTATTTCGCGGCTGTAACAGCGGCGATATATCCACCGGGGCCGCCCCCGACAACGAGAATGTCATAGTTTGTCATGCTGTATGAAATAGGTTAGGGTTATGGTCGGCTCCTGAGCGTCTTTGCCAGGTCAGTCCGCACACGGATTTGACGGATTAGACGGATTTGCGCCGATTGGTTAATTGACAATCAATAGTTATTCGTGAACAATGGATTTTTAACACGAAATACTCTAAATTAACGAAAGAAACGAAAAATTTTTAGATTTAAAATATCCTTTCGTCTGTTTCGTTTTATCCGTGTATTTCGTGTTTAAAAACTCGTCGGGCGAAATGCTCGCAACAGGTTTAATCTTGGACAATCCAAATAAACAATCAATGCAAAAGTGGTTAGTCGTCATATTGGGCGAACGAGAAAATGTCTCTCCGCGCCTCTGTCGATGACAGCTAACCACTCTCGTTTGAGATTCAATCAGGAATTATTGTTCGTTCTCGGATTCCGGGTCGTCGACGTCGTCGTCAACTTCTTCGGAGTCGTCAAAATCTTCGTCGAATTCTTCATCCAATTCTTCGTCGTATTCTCCCTCGGGTTCTTCCTTGGGCGGAAGAACTTCTTTGAGCATCTGACTAATCATAATGGAATTCTTAACGCCCTGATCGAGGTAGAATTCCAGATGAGGAACAAATCGGGACTTGATTCTCTGGGCGATTTTCGTTTGCAGAAAACCGGCGCAGGATTTAAGACCTTTCAGGCACAGGTTCTGCTGAGCTTCCGTTCCCATAACGGAAACGTAAACCTTCGCCTGCCGCAAATCGCCGCTGACCTTGCAGGAAATAACCGTGACGTTTTTCACGCGCGGGTCCTGCACTTCTGACAGAATCGACATGGCGACGGTTTCCCGAATCGCTTCCTGAACTTTTTCTGTTCTTCGTGACATAAATTACAGTTTCCTTGATACTTCTTCAATCTTGTAGGCTTCGAACACGTCGCCTTCTTTAATGTCGTTGAAGTTTTGCAGCTTGATACCGCATTCGTACCCCTGCTGAACTTCCTTGACGTCGTCCTTCTCGCGCTTGAGCGTGTCGATGGCGTAATCGCCGATGATTCGGTTCTCTCGAATCAGACGGACGCGGCAGCCCCTTTGAACCATGCCGGTCAAAACGCGGCAGCCGGCAATAGTCCCAACGTGACTGATAACGAAGCGTTTCTGGACGACGATTCGCCCCAACTCGGTTTCCTTCTCTTCCGGCTTGAGCATGCCTTCCATAGCCGCCTTGATGTCGTCGGTCATCTTGTAGATGATGTCGTAACGGCGAATCTGGACGCCCTTCTGTTCCGCCAGAACGCGAGCGTTTTCATCAGGAACGACGTTGAACCCGAAAATAATCGCGTTGGAAGCGTCTGCCAGAGCAACGTCCGCTTCGGTAATCCCGCCGACCATCGCCTGAAGGATGCGAATCTGGACTTCCGGGTTCTCCAGCTTGGCAATTTCCGCCTTGATGGCTTCGATTGACCCGCGGACGTCCGTACGGAGGATGATGTTGAGCGTCTGCCCTGACGTGCTGAACAGGTCTTCCAATGTAACGTGCTTGACAGCCGTGCCCGCCATGTCCTGCTGATGCTCGAATTCCGCCTTGCGAGCGGCAATCTCGCGCGCTTCGGTGATGTCGTCCAGGACGTAGAACTTGTCGCCCGCTCCCGGCGCCTTGTCCAACCCGAAGAGGTTGACCGGCATGCTGGGCGGCGCTTTCTGAACGCGGTTTTTCGTCTGAAGCGTTTCCGTCATGGACTTGACTCTGCCGTAGGCTGAGCCGCAAACGACGATGTCGCCCACTCTGAGCGTGCCCTTCTGAACGAGCACTTTGGCGACCGCGCCCTGATCCTGATTGAGCTGGGATTCCAGGCAGATGCCCATCGCCGCGCGTTTCGGGTTGGCTTTGTAGTCGTGGAGTTCCGCAACGGTCAGAATCGTGTCGAGCAGATCGTCAACGCCTTCGCCTGTCAAGGCAGAACACTTGACGACTTCGACGTCGCCGCCCCATTCAGACGGCAAAACGTCGTGCGCCGCCAGTTCCTGCAGTACTTTGGGAACGTTGACGCCGGGGATGTCGATCTTGTTAAGCGCGACAACAATCGGGACGCCGGCGGCGCGAGCGTGACTAATCGCTTCCTCGGTTTGAGGCATGACGCCGTCGTCAGCCGCGACAACCAAAACGGCGATGTCAGTGCAGTTGGCGCCGCGAGCGCGCATTTCCGTAAACGCCTGGTGACCGGGCGTGTCGACGAAGGTAATTTTGTTACCGTCTTTGGAAATCTGATACGCGCGAATATGCTGCGTAATTCCGCCCTTTTCGCCGGAACAGACGTCAATGCCGATGATTCTGTCCAGCAAGGACGTCTTGCCGTGGTCGACGTGACCAAGGAAGGTAATAACCGGCGGACGAGACTTGAGGTCTTCCGGAGCGTCTTCCATTTCCTCGGCGGCGGTGATGAGCTTTTCTTCAAGGGACTGGGGCTGACGAATCTCGACGTTGAGATTGAGTTCCGCCGCGACCAGTTCTGCCGTGTCAGCGTCCATGGACGCAGTAATTGCCATCGGCATGCCCATTTGCATGAGTTTTGCAATAACTTTTGTAACAGGCAGTTCGATTTCTTCCGCAAAGGAGCGAACGGTAATCGGGAGCGTAATAATAATCTTGTTTTTACGCGGGGCAGCCGTATTCTGACCGGTTCTGACCAAATGCTTGGCTCTGTTTGGAGTTTCCTCGTATTCGGTCTGTCTTCCACCTTTTCTTCCCGGAGGAAGAGCGGACTTGCCCATTCCGCGGTCTTTGCGCTTTTGCTGACGCTGGTCCCGGTTCATCATGACCAGAGTTCCGCCGCGCTTTGACGCCTTTTCCTTGCCTTTGACCTGAGGTTCTTCCTGAATTTCGCCTCTGTTATTGTTGTTCTTTTTCTTGCTCTTCTTCTTTTCAGCCGCAGCTTTGAGTTCTTCCTGACGCTGATTTTCCGCCTGTTTGAGGTGCTTTTCCAACGGGGCTTTTCCCGCCTTGACGTTGCGAATCACTTCTGTTGACAAGCGAATTTCCGGTTTCTGAGCGGCAGGCTCTCTTTCCTTCTTCTGAGCTGGCGGTTTGACTTCCGGCATTGGCGCCAGCAAACGCTGCAGCGGACCGCGGCGGCGTTCGTCCTTCCCCTTCTTCTCCGAATCTGCCGGTTTCTTACGTTCTTCTCGATGACCAATAACGTTAATTACCGGGATAGAACGCTTACGCACCGGCGGAGCAGGCGCCGCAGAATCGGGCTGCTGAGCAGTATTGTCTGTCTGAGTATCTGAAGGAGTTTCTTTTTCAGGCTGAGCGGTTTTATCAGACTCAACCGGCTTTTCCTCTGCAGCCGGCTGTTCAGTTTGAGTCGATTCCTGAGCTTGTTCCTTCGGCAATTCCGGTTTCGGTTGAGAAGGAGTTGCATCCAGTTGCGGCAATTCCTGCTTTGACTCAGAAGGAGTTGTATCCGAACTATCCACAACGCGATCTTCAGCGCGTTTAATAACGTGAATAACCGGCATCTTCGGACCGCTCGGCTTGACAGTTGGCTTCTCTTCAGATGGAGCGCTTACCGATTCAGATTGAGGTTCAGTCTGAGTCTGTCCGGAGTTGACATCCGACTTGCTGGACGGTTCCTGAGCGTCCTGCTGAGTAGAAACGACTTTAGCCGAAGTCGATTCTGGAATCGTCTCCGGCTGAGCGGGTTTAGATGTTTGAACAGTCGCTTGCTCCGTTTTCGCCAATTCAGAATCCGCCGCCTGAGGTTTGGCGTCCTTGTCCTTGTCGGATTCTTCCTGTTTCGGACGAGATTTGATTTTTTGGGTCAAATCTGGAACCTTCCCATAATCCGTTGGATGAGAAGGCGGAATAGGCGCGTTGTTAGCGGGAGCCGCATTAAAATCAACGACTGCCTTTTGGGGCTGCTGCGCAAGATGTTTTTTGATCTTTTCGACATCGTCGTCAGTCAGGTTCGTCAAAGCGGCTGCTTTGTTTTTAATACCCAGCTGCTGACAAAGATCAATCAGAACTTTGCTTTCAACGTGAAGTTCCTTTGCTAACGCATAAATTCTAATGGTCAATCGACAACTCCTCGGATTTGAGCCAACGGCTGCAAAAGTGCAAGCGCGAACTCGGGAATCCGTTAAAAAACCCAGACGGTTCCCCGATGAGGCCTTCCAATTGATTGCGGTCAATCTGAATTTATGGAGTAAGGTTACATCGGGAAGCGTCCAATAATAAAAAGTGAAACAAATCAGCAAACAACAAAGTTTGCCGAGGGGAAATTACAATTATAATCAAAAAATGAATCAATTGCGGAAAAAATTTTCCGCCGATTCGAAATTAGTTCTCATTTTTTTCTTCTTGAATCTCGTCAGCGGGATCTGAAGCAGCAGCGGATTCAGATTCCGTCGGTTCAACGTAGGCGTCGCCTGAATTGGCGCGGCGATCAGCTTCGTCGATAATAGCGTCCGCCTCCTCTTCAGACAAACCGCCCATTTCCTGCAAGGCGTCCGGTTCGATAATGGACAAATCGTCGTAGGAAATAAAGCCCTCGCCGACGAGCATGTCCGCCAAATCGTCTGAAACGCCAGGAATGGTGCGGAACCCCAGAACCGCCTTGTCGAGCGTTTCCTGAAGCTCTTCCGCCGTCATAATTTCGATGTCCCAGCCGACCAGCTTGCTTGCCAAGCGGACGTTTTGCCCCTTCTTGCCAATGCCCAGGGAAAGCTGTTCCTCTTTAACCAGAACAATGGCGCGTCCAAGCATCGTACAAAGGATGGTTTCTTCTACCACCGCCGGTTGAAGCGCATTGGGAATGAACTTCATCGGATCCGGATCCCAGGGAACGATATCAATCTGTTCGCCTGCCAGATCGCTTTTGATGTCTTTAATGCGATTGCCTCGAACTCCAACGCAGGAACCGACGCAGTCGATTCGCTGATCTTCACTGACAACGGCAACCTTGCTGCGATAGCCCGGTTCTCGGCTAATGCCCTTAATTTCAATGACGCCTTCAGCTATTTCCGGAATGTTTTCCTCAAACAGGCGTTTGACCAAATGCGTGCGAATTCGGCTAAGGATGACCTTGACGCGAGAACCCTGTTTTTTAACCTCTGCAATTGTAGCGCGAATCTGATCCCCAACTTTGATGGATTCTTTGGGAATCATTTCACTGAATGGCAGAATCGCTTCAATGGAGCCCAGCTGAACGATCGCCGTACCGCGTTCCATTTTGTGAACTTTACCGGTAACAATGTCGTCGATCTGAGATTTATATTCGTCGAAAAGGGTGTCGCGTTCCGCTTCGCGAATCTTTTGAATCATAACCTGCTTTGCCGTCTGAGCGCCAATACGCTGGGAAATTTCTTCCGCCGGCATGGGAATGCCGTTATGCGATGCGCTTATCTGTCCGGATACAGGGTCTATATGAACTTGAAGGTCGCAGTCGTCTCCGTAGTATTTTTTGGCTGCTGTGAGCAGACCAGACTCTATACCGGCGATGATAATCTCTTTGGCGATTTTCTTCTCGCGGTGAATGGAGTCGACAATTCGTAACAGTTCTGCTGCGTCCATAATGCTTATCCTGTTTTTTAATGGTTAGTAGTCAGTGGTTGGAGCGTTCTGTCTTTTACGATTGATATAAATCGATCTTTTATCGAAATTAAAGCCAAAACACATGGCAAAATTACAAAAAACCCCTATAGCTAGTCCTCAAAAAAGAACAACTAAAGGGGCGATCATTTCGCCAATACTTAAACCTTAATACGATATTTAACCGAATTTCGTTTTTTTTACAAGCAGAGCCCCCAACATTTTTTCCCTTTTTTGAGAAATATTTTCGTATTTTTTCTCAATTCAAGGAGCTTTTAATTCCCCAAAATACCATTTTACGTCCCCTACTTGATTAATTGTCGATTTTATCATATAATTCAAAAAGAGTATTTATTCCATATATAACGTTTTCCATTATTACTAACCATGATTCATTATTACCGGGATATTTTGAAATATTGGATTCCGTCCTGTTTAGCTATTGTCGTTACATTCTTAACCTCTTCGACGTCTTCTGCTCAAGACGTTCCCTCAAATCTGGAATGGAAAAAAATCTGCGACGGCATTGAACATACAAATTTCAAGATTGAAGAACCGCTGTTGAACGTCAACGTTTTACGAATTGACGCAACCAATCCCAAATTGACATTTCATACAACCCCGAGAAACGCAAACTGGGTTGCCAACGTAAACGAAACTGACCGTCGGACGCTGCCTGACAGCGTGGTTGAAGAAAATATGATTGTCGCCGTCAACGCCAATTTCTATAGTCCGTTTAACGCTCAGACCCGGGTTTCCCGCGGTCCGGCGGACAATCAGGGGCTGGTCGTTTCAAACGGCATCCTCGTTTCGCCAACGATTAATACTTATCCGTCGTTTATTCAAAACAAAGACGGCTCCGTCGAAATCCGTATCGTTCTTCAGGGGGAATCGTTAGACAAAATTAAAACCGCGGTTTCCGGACGCAATTACGTTCTCAAGGACGGAGAATGCGTTTCAAAGGAACAGGCGGAGTCGTTCGCGTATCTCAAAAACCGACACCCTCGAACGGTTGTCGGCATCTCCCAAGACAAAAAATACGTCTATTTGGTAACAATCGACGGTCGTCAGCCGGAATTCAGCGTCGGAACGAGCATGCTGGAAAGCGGCAAAATTCTGCTTCAACTCGGAGCGTATGACGCTGTCAATCTGGACGGCGGCGGCTCAACAACGATGGCTTATCGCGACGAATCCGGTAAACCCGTTGTCCTCAATCGACCTGTCGGACTCGGTCCTGCCAATACTTTGCGTCACAACGCCAATGCGCTGGGCGTAAAGTTGTCTGGTAATAAATAAGTACGATATAACGGATTGCAAATCAAATAAATGTTTTTTGAATTTCCCTGGGCTTTGACAGCCCTTGTCGCTCTGCCGATTGCAGTGGTTATCTACCTTTTGAGAAACCGCTCAAAAAAACAGGTCGTCTCCGCCCTGTTTCTCTGGTCGTCGCCAAACCTGTCCGCCAACCAGGGACAGAGAATTCAAAAAGTACAGTCCGGCTGGCTTCTGTTTTTGGAACTGCTTATTTTGACGCTCTTGGCTTTGGCGGCGGCCGACGTTCACGTTCGCTGGTTTCCCCAGGACGCGCCGACCGTTTTAATTCTCGACGACTCCTGGTCTATGCAGGCGTCTAAAAAACAGACAATTGAAAAAATCCAAAAATGGATTTCTCAAAAGAAGATCGTCTTTCCTGTTCAGATCATTCGCGTAGGGAAAACGGCAACGCGAGACGGCGAACCGTGCAATTATCTGACAGATTTGACTTCACGACTGGTTCAATGGTCAAGCGATGGGATGAGATCTCCAGAATGTAACAACTCCACTCTGAAAGAAACCGTTGAACGCTTTTGCTCGTCCGGAAAGCCGGTTCATGCGATTGTCGTTACCGATCATCCCCGACCAGATCTGGCACAGGACGGAAAAGTTACGGTAATCTCAGTTGGAAAACCCAATTCCAATTTGGCGTTTATTTCCGCCAATCGATTTCCGTCCGCCGTTGACAATCAGGATTCTATTATTGTCGAAATAGCCAATTTGTCAAGTGAACTGCAAACGATAAACTGCCAACTGCACGTTGAAAAGCTTCCTGCCAGCAAGCTTGACTCCGTCGTCATCCCAGCGGGAAACGCAGTGGAAATCAAAACGTCCGTTCCTGCTGACAAAACAGCGACGCTCAAGCTGCCCGGCGACGCTCTTGAAATTGACAACTTGGTTACTCTCCCTCCCCTGCCTCGCCAAACCGTTCGAGTTCGATTGGACGTTTCTAATCCTGTATTGGCTCCAGCGGTAAAAAAGGCGGTAGAATTGTCGCAAAACGGACAGCGAAAAATCGAGCTGGTTTCTTCAAAAGAAGACGTCCTCATTACCGACAACCCAACGACCGTTTCAAATTCCAACGTCAATCGGCTGCAATTTGAAGTCCCGTCAAAGCCTCTGGATAAAATCGATCCAACGATTTACAAAGGTCCGTACATTGCCGATTCCTCCAGCGCTTTGATGACAGGTACGGATTTTTCCGGCGTGTTATGGGGAATTGAAAATTCCGACTGGCAAATGGAAAGCTCTGAGTCCTCGCTTCTTTCTGTCGGCGATATTCCGTTGATCGTTCAGCGCGTCAATTCAAATGGGGTCAGCGTCGTTCGTCTGAGAATCGTTCCGGAGTTGTCGAGTCTGACTCGAAGCCCCAACTTCCCGATTTTCATTTACAACGTTCTCAAACAACAGGCGATGTCATTGCCTGGGCTTCAAACAAGCGCAGTGAACGCTGGCGATTACTTTGTATTCAATTCCTCGCAAAAGAACTCTGATTCGTTGACAATTTTATCCCCTGACGGAAAAAAAGACATCGTTCCATTTCGATTCGGACAAGCGGTCTATCTGCCATACGAAATGGGCGAGTACAAAATCGCCTTCCAAAATCAAACGTATTCAGCCGCCGCCAATGCGCTCAATCGAAACGAATCAGACCTGCTTTCGCTGGAATCCGGAGAATGGGGAACGCAGTATTCCGCTCTGCAAAAAGAACGTCAATTCGTTTCTCTCCAGGTTCCGCTGCTTTTACTGGCTCTGGCTCTGGCTGTCGTACATCAGATTTTAGCGCGGCGAAGCAGTTGATCTGCAAGATATAATCTAAACAAAAAACGCCCGGCGATATTGCGTCGAGCGTTTTTCAAATAGTCTTTTATCTTTGACGGTTCAGAACGTCAGTTCCAGTTCGGTTCGTTATTTTCCTGACGTTGAATTTCTGCGTCGTCTGAAGACAGCTCCAGCGTAACAGGAACGTCGACTTTCATTCCATCTCGAATAACGCCCACCTTGACAACGTCTCCAGGTTTGTGCGATTCAATTATCGTCAGGAAATCGTCAGCCCCGTGAATCGGTTTGCCGTCAATCGAGTAAATAATGTCAGCGGCAGAACGGTCAACCGTTTTGAAGTTGCCAATCATGTTGCCAACGCGTCGTCTTTGAACGACAATTTTCGGACCGCGAAGCCCGGCGCGAGCGGCAGGACCTTCGTCTTCCATCTGAATAATAAGCAAGCCTTTGTCAGTTTGAAGAGCTTTATTGATTCCAATTGTCGGAACGATGATTTTGCCGTGTTTAATCAGCTGCGCTACAACGCGGGAAATCGTATTGGAGGGGATGGCAAACCCGACGCCGGCGCTCTGCCCGGTTTTGCTGGCAATGGCGGTGTTCATGCCGACCATGTATCCGCGAGAATCCATCAGAGGTCCGCCGGAGTTGCCCGGATTGATAGCAGCGTCAATTTGAATCACCTGTTTAATCAAACGCGATTGCATTCGGCTGGGAAGAGTTCGGTTCAAGCTGGAAATAATTCCGACCGTTAGCGTTCGTTCCAGACCAAACGGATTGCCGATTGCAAAGATGCGCTGACCGACTCGCAGTTCCGCCGAATTGCCCAGCGTTACCGGGAAAAGCTCCTCCGGCTTGGCTCCAATTTGAATAACCGCGATGTCGTTTGACGGGTCAACGCCTTTAACCAGAGCGGAATACGTCTTCCCGTTAAAAAGCGTAACAGTAATTTCCTGCGCTCCAGATATGACGTGAAAGTTCGTCAGAATATAACCGTCCTTTGACAAGACCGCGCCGCTTCCTTCGCCTTCCGTTGCTGCTTCCGAAAAATACCAGTCCTGACGAACGCTGCGAGTGTTGATGTTGACTACGCTGCGGTTGGAATTCTCGTAAACGCGAATATTAATCAATTCTTCCGGCGTGTATCTGTTCTGTAAAGAATTCAGAGACAGAGGCGCAGCGGCAGGAAGAATGTCTTTTCGGGCGGGATCGGCTGGATTCGCATCCAAGCCGGAATTGAGCGGATCAACGCCTGAAGCCGTTGTCAACGCCTTATTGCGCGTTTGAGCGCACATCGTTCCATTGAGCAGCGACAGAGCTATCATTCCCAACAACGCCCCTAAAATCAAATAGATTCCGCCAAGGAAAACCTGCTTTGACATTCTCGACTCCGCAAAAAGGGTTTAAATTAAAAAACGTCACGAGAATGACCGTTATCAACAGGTCATTCCTCGGAAACGCGTCGCCTCAAAAGGCGTTATTCTTCTGTTACTGTAACTTCGTCCATCGTGTCGCCCTGTTCAATGGCGTCAACGACGTTTTGTCCTTCCAGAACGTGACCGAAAACGGAATGATGACCGTCCAGCCACGGCGTGGCAACGTGAGTAATAAAGAACTGAGACCCGTTCGTGTTCGGTCCCGCGTTCGCCATGCTCAACACGCCCGGACCGTCGTGTCGAAGATCCGGATGGAATTCGTCGTCGAACTTGTATCCCGGACCGCCGCAGCCGGTTCCTGTCGGGTCGCCGCCCTGAATCATGAAGTCTTTAATGACGCGATGGAATTTTAAGCCATTGTAAAAACCGCTGTTGGCAAGGGTTTCAAAGTTCTTGACCGTACGAGGCGCCTGTTTGTCGTGAAGTTCAATTCGAATCACGCCCTTTTTTGTTTTAATTGTCGCAACTTTCATAAAAATCTGTCTGTCTAAAGTAAAAAACCGGGGGGAGCATTCGTTATCCCCCCCCTCCCTTATATATACGTTTTAACTCTTTTTTTGTTCATTGAACAACTCAGTCTTGCGGTCCGAAAACGTCAATCGGCTTGACTGGGGATTCGTCTTCAATGGGCTGAACCGGGCTGTCGGAGATTTCGCGAACCCAAATGTTGCGGAATCGAACCGGGTTACCGTGGTCTTGAAGACGAACAGGCTGTTTTTCGTCAAAGCTAGTAATCTTTGGCGGCTGAACAAAAGAAGTTTCGCCAATAATTCGAAGGTGGTTCTGAATCAGAACGCCATTCTGGAAAACGGTTACGTAACCGGGTTTGACCAGTTTTTCGCCGTCAAAAATCGGACGCATGAAAATGATGTCGTACGTCTGCCATTCGCCCGGCTTGCGGCAAGCGTTGACAGCCGGCGGATTCTGCTTGTAAAGAGCGCCGCACTGACCGTCGTAATACGTCTTGTTGATGTAACTGTCCAGAACCTGGATTTCGTACGGACCATAGAAAACGCCGCTGTTGCCGCGTCCCTGACCTTCGCCTTTAACTTCAGACGGGGTGGCGAATTCAACGTGGAGCTGAATCGAGCCAAAAACCTGTTTCGTGGAAACATAGCCTCTGCCGGAATAAACAACGCCGTCTACAATCTTCCAGTTTTCGCCGTTATTCCAGGCGGACATATCTTTACCGTCAAACAAAACAATTGCGTCGGAGGGAACGTTAGCTGGAGCAGCGGGTTCGGGTCCTGGATCGACTACCGGGGGTTCTTTCCATTGGATTCCGCTCTTCCATTCTTGAGCGTTAACGCTGACCATCATCAAACAGGCGCAAATCGCCGCAATAGCAAACAGAGTTTTCTTCATTTTGGGTTATCCTTAAAATGGGGAGATTAAAAATAGTAGGGAACGCAAAGCGCGCTCGAATTCTACATTATTTTCATTATACACTAAAATTTAATAAAATGGAATAGCGGGGACGCAAAAAAAGGGATAGATACTATCAAATTTTGGTTGCTGCAGGAACCATATGTTTCATTCGGACAAGACGATTTTGCATTCTCTATTGACTTTTTTCTCCAGATATTTTATATTATTATAATGGGCAATATTTAATGACGATCTAAAACGTTTACGACAGGACTGAAGGAATCCGATTTTGTCAGAAATCAATTACCAACAACTCGCCGAAAACAGCCAACCGTTTGAGCGAATCTATCGCTGGCGCGGAGACGATCCGGCAAAAGCTGACGCAATACGTCTGGGCGAAGAAGCTCTCAAAGCCGGACGCGTTGCCGCCGTCCTGCTGGCGGGAGGAATGGCTACCCGTTTGGGAAACGACTTCCCAAAAGGATTATATCCAATCGGATTCAACGGAGAATCGTTCTTTGAAATCTTTGCCGCCAAAATTCATGCGCTGCAAAACAAATTCGGTCGATTCGTCCCACTGTACATCATGACAAGCGACGCAACAGACGACCAGACTCAGGCGTTTTTTCACGAAAAAGATTTTTTTGGTCTTCCGGAACAAGACGTCATTTTTTTCAAACAGGGAGTTCAGGGAGCTGTTGACATCGATACCGGCAAAACGCTGTATTCCGCTCCCGGCGTTCCTGCCGTCAGCCCAGACGGACACGGCGGAGTTCTCAGCGCGTTAAAAAAATTCCGCCTTCTGGATGACATGAAACAGTGCGGAATCGAAATGGTCTGCACGTTCCAGGTCGATAACCCGCTTATACCGCTGGCGGATCCCGAATTAATCGGGTATTGTCTGTACGATGAAGCGGAAATCGCCACTTTGACGATCCGTAAAAACTCACCGACGGAAAAAGTCGGAAATATGGTTAAAAACAACGGCGTCGTTCAAGTAATCGAATACAGCGACCTGCCGCTTTCCTGCGCTCAAAAAACCAATCCAGACGGCTCTTTGGCGATCGGATTGGGCAACATTGCCATCCACGTCTTTCGTCTGGATTTCCTTGCCCGCATTCTTGCAAACGAGGACTTTTCGCTCCCATTCCACACGGTAAAAAAGAAAGTCCCGTATATCGACCAAAACGGCGTTTTGATTCATCCGACTCAGCCCAACGCGTTCAAAAAAGAAAAATTCATCTTTGACGTCTTTCCCTTCGCAAAGAAAATCGCTATTGTAGAAGGAGATCGAAGACTGTGCTTCAGCGCATTGAAAAACGCTCCCAATTCTCCAGACGAAAACGAACGCTCCGTCCGCGCCGACATGAAAGCCAGCGGTCTGTTTTAAGCGGATCCCCGTCTATTACTTTGCGGCGGAAGCTTCCAAAAATCTTTTGAACGTGGAAAGCCCGCTAGAACCACTGGTTCGCGGGCGTCTTCGCCCGCTGCAGGAAAAAAGCCCCGCCGACAACAATTTTCGGAGTCGAAAACCAATCCGGGTCGCGGACGAAGTCCGCCGAAGAAAAAGGCGAGCTTCGCTCGCTTATAAAAGCGAGAGCTTTGCTTTCGCACTCCGACAAAAAAGCCCTCGAGAATTTCTTCTCAAGGGCTTTAATATACATAAGGCGGAACTTCCTTGCACCGTAAGCAAGTCGTCTCCAATTCAGTTTTCTAAATTCCTTAGAAAGGAGGTGATCCAGCTGCAGGTTCCCCTACAGCTACCTTG
>JAFSMW010000050.1 GCA_017447745.1 Thermoguttaceae bacterium | reverse complement strand
TTTCAAAATTTCAGCAACATACTTCGGTAGTGTTCCCATACGTACTATCCTTTCAAAAAATGATTGATATATATCAATCATATCGATAGTACGTTTTTCTATCTTTAATATTTTTCCTAGAGTTTCATACGTTAGCCCTGGCGTCAGATTCCCCGCTCGTTTCATCTGGTTCCTTTTTGTTAAGAGTTAAAAGAATTTTCAAAAATGCAGCCCCGAATTTATCCGCTTTCGCTTCGCCAAAACCCGCTAATTTTTTCAATGCGCCTATAGAATCGCAGCGATTCTGAATCATTGCCGCCAACTGTTCGTTTGTACAAACAGAGTAAACCGGAACGCCCTCTTTCTGCGCCAATTCCTTACGCAAATCACGCAAAAGATTAAACGCTTCAAATTCTGAAGGAGACAGGACGTCTTTGTAATCTATGGTTTCATTTTTGCGATTTTTATAATCTTTTTTCAATTCTACATCCAGATATTCAACGCAGAAATTCCAAACGCAAGCGTCGCCAATTAACGAAAACGCTTTTTGAACGGATACGATGCGATGGCTCCGCAAAAACAGATTTAACTCTTCTACAGCAGCTTTATCCGTCGACAGAACTTGAAAAACCTTGAATTGCATTAACTTGTTTTTTACTGGTTAATATGGCGCCATTGGCGTTTTTCTGGATTTTTTGCTACAAATTTTTCGAAAAAATTCGATTCGCGTCTGACCTCGCCTGCGCTGCGCCCGGCTAACGCGGCGGGCTTGCGTGGCTTCGGTCGTGACGCTCATGCGAATTTTTTCGTTAGGGTTATTGACCTTTTACGCAACGGAAACCCAGGAGGTCGTCCCGGTTGTCGGGAGCGCTGCTGTAGCGGATCGCCGACCGGCAGAACCGGGCGATGTAGCACCAGCTACCGCCGCGGATAACGCGGACGGAGCCACTCGAAGGTCCAGCCGGGTCTGTTACACTCCCGCTGGGATAATCGGCTTTCCAATCCTGACACCATTCCCACACGTTCCCGTGCATATCGTACAAGCCCCAGGCGTTGGGTTTCTTCGTTCCAACGGAATGAGTTGTCTTGTTGCTATTATCCCAATACCATGCCATCTCGTCCAGATTTCCTGAATACGCTCCGGTCGTGCCCGCTCGGCATGCGTATTCCCACTGCGCTTCTGTAGGAAGCTGTACCGGCAATCCAAGCTGAGTACATTTCTTGCAGAATTCCTGACAGTCGTTCCATGAAACACTTTCTACTGGTAAATCGTCACCCTTGAAGTTGCTCGGGTTGTTCCCCATAACCGCTTTCCACTGTTTTTGCGTTACCTCCGTTTCCATCATCCAGAAACCTTTGGTCAAGGTTACTTGATGTTGCGTTTCGTCGTTATCGCGCCCAGATTCTGACGATGGTGAACCCATCATGAACGTTCCAGCCGGACACCAAATGAAGGCGAACTCTACGCCGTTGATTACTTTAACCACGCGATCGCCCGCTTTTCTGCCTTCGGTTGAAAAAGGATCTATTGACGATTCGATTATCTTTTTTTCCTTTTGGTAATCGCTATTGCCAGGATCCAGAGCCAGAGCTTCGTTAATTTTGGCGAACGCTTCCTTGTGCTGCTTTTTAGCATGCAACTCTACAGCCTGTTTATAGAGGCTTTCCGCCTTCGTCTTACGAATCGTTTCTTCAATATCGGGAAAATGATGTTTAACTTCCTCTGGACATTTTTCAATTACGTTCATCAATCGCTGCTGGAATACTTTCACATCAAAGTCGTTTAATTCTTTACTGAGCTTTAATTGCAAACTTATCGTTTTCCATGGATTTTCCATTTCCTTTGCCATCAAAGGAATCAGCCGGGGATGGATATTGACTAAACCTTCCAGAGATTCAATAACCCTGTTCCAATCCTGGTTGTCAACGCTTTCCAGGGATTTAACGCCCTCGTTTAAGGAGTCCCAATAGGGCTTGCTCATAAACCGCAGCGTGTCGGCAGAACACGCCTCCAAGGCGTCCAAATACTTTTTGCTTTCATTTTTCCCATAATCTTCAATCTTGCCCCAGGCAACCACAATTTCTTTCAGCTCGTCAATATTTTTCAGCCAAGCGTCGCAAGCTAATTCCGGCTGTTTATTCTCAATGAAATCGCTGACTTCCTTTTGAGCGGCTTTGATTTTGGCTTCGCATTTATTACGAACCCTATTAAACATGCTCTGCTGAACTTTGTCCGTCGGCTGATCAATCAACGCGGCGAAATCCGGCAGCGCTGGCAGTTCCTCAATGGACTTCAATTCCAGATTCGGAATTTTGGAGACGGTTTTCTTAATCGTTTCCCTCATGGTTTTACGAACCTTATCTTTAATTAAATCTCGCCTTGCAGAAGAGAGGTTATTATAGTCTTCAAACTCTAAATGGACTTCCATTCCAGCAATAAGCTTGTCCAGTTCCAGATCTTCGCCAGGTTTGTAAAACTTATTTATGTCTTCAATTATTTCCAGCTTGACTTTTACCTGCTTCAACTTCTCACGCAAATTCTCCCAACTGACGCACTGTTCTGTGTGATATTCAAGGTACTGGTCAATGGTATCCCAGATTATCCATGCAGTACGCGCTTTAAGAAACCAGGAGAACTGTTCCAGCTCAGAAGTCTCTTTCATGCACTCCTGCAGAATTTCCTCAGGGGCTTTGCCCTTACCGCGAATGAGTTGAAAAAATTCTGCTTTATAGGCATCACGATCTGCGGTGCGATTAACCAAAACTTCCTGCATTTCTTTAAGCTTTGCTTCAACCTCTTTAATCTTTTCGGAAATTGACCCCGACGTTGGCGTTTCCTGAACCGTTGCCGGCTGCTCTTCTGTTTTGGACGCAGTATCTTTTGCCGACTTTTCCGACGGCGTATCGCACCCCGACAATGCAATCGCCGCCAGAATTAGTAATAAATAAAATCGTTTCATATCATCCTCTTGTATTTCTTTCTAACGTTTCGCGTTATTCTTCTGCTCGTTCGCTATCGGTATTCTTTTGCCATAGTTTTTTTATTGATTCGTAAAACGGCTGCCACCATTCAACTCGGCGACCGACTTTTCTGGCGTTGTCTTGAACCGCCCGTTTGACAATCGTCTGGATCCAGCATCGAGCCTGTTCGTTACACGTTCCACGATAAGATGTTATATTATTATGTATTTTGAGTAGAGCGTCATTGAGCGCATCCTCAACTTCCATAATATTAACACGATATTTTTTAGATGTCAAGTCCTGAACCAATAATTCTGCCCAAACGATAAAGTCCTTAAACATCATATTCGACAGCCGTTCAAAAAGCGCGTTCCATTTCGCCCGATCAGCGTTTTGCTCTTTACGTATCTCTAATAATATATCATGATAGTTTAAAGAAAATCTATCTTTACAGTCTTCCAGCTGCATAATTCATCCTCGAACCGTTTTATTGTACGATGTTTTTTTCTTCTGAATCCTCTTTTCAAAATAAGGGACAGGACGGCGTCGGCGTCCCTCGACCGCCTGCCCTTTTCGAGGATGTTTCACTCCCTGATAAATATCCGGATCAGGGAATCCGGAATGTACTGTTTAATCCCAATACGAGTCCAGCGAATTGGCGTTGTCTGAACTCGGAGCAATCTCCGGAATTTCATAGACGTCGCCATTGGTCGGTTTGCCAGCTTCCTTATTATCGACTTCCGCGGTAGCGTTCAAGTGGTCGATTTCGTCTTGAATCGTGTCGAGAATTTTACCAATATCGCCGACGTTGACTCCTTCTGCCGTCGCGCCCAGTTCCGCCATCTCCTTATTGATAGCCGCAATCTCGCGTTCCGTTTCAAGTTTATCCAACTGGATTTTAATCTTGTCGATTACCATATAAAGTTCCTTCTGTTTGTTGAGCATGCTGTCGGCGGCGGCGTTTTGATTAGCAATCAAATTCCGTTTGGCGTCCA
This sequence comes from Thermoguttaceae bacterium, assembly GCA_017447745.1. Classification (GTDB taxonomy): domain Bacteria; phylum Planctomycetota; class Planctomycetia; order Pirellulales; family Thermoguttaceae; genus RUG11551. The sequence continues at coordinate 20,983 of JAFSMW010000050.1, read as the reverse complement.
GAACAGCTTTCTTATGCGTATATTCCGCCTTCCATTTGCCAAGCTGATTGTAGGCGTCCATAGCCGTGCCCTCATTTCCGCCAAAGACGATTTTCGTCTGTTTCTGCTCGTCGGTCAGCGTTCCCAACTCGCTCGGCTTGGGCAATCCCGCCGTCTTGAGCGTCTGAGCAAGCTGTTTGACAGCAAACTCGACCTTGGCAAGGCTTTCCTGTTCGCGTTCAACGCCCAATTCCATCGTGCGGGCTTTGATCTTCATTTCGCGTGAACGTTCCTGCAGCGAATCCGCCTGACGTTTCGCCTTTTCGATCATCATGGTCGCACGGTCAACCGCCGTAGCACGGTCAATTTTGGTTGTAATGTCCTTGACCTGATTGTAAAAGAAACCGAACTGCCAGACAGCGATAAACAGGATAACCGCCAAAATGCCGATTGCAACAAAAATGTTTTTCATTTTAATTCTTTTCTCCTTTAAATTTGGGTTAATGTAAAATAATGTTAATGTAAAAGAATAACGTCCAAAATATTGGCATAACGAAATTAAACGCCAATCGATGTTATATAGGCGTTTGCCAATGCGTTTAATTCAATTATCATCAAACAGCCAAAAGGAAACATGAGTATCAGCGCCGCCGCCACTGCCAAAAGCCCATGATTGACCATTTCAACGCCAGCATTCCACCGTTGAATTCGGACTGCGTTCTCCGCAGCTCGAAGCGATGCACGATCACATATCTCAGACCACTGTTCCCGTAAACTCTGTTCGAGTTCCTCTTTTGTGTCTGCTGTAATTATGCCGTTTTCAATTTTAACCGCCATTGTATCCTCCTTTCTATGGCGTATGTTAAACATGTTTTGAAAAAATGTTTTAGCGCCACTTATAAAGACGACGTCTATTATAACTTTTTATCAAATTCTGAAAAAATTATTTGAATTCCCGGGAAAAACTATTCCCTCTACTAATATAGACGTCATTAAAAATGAAAAGAACGAAAAAAGTAAAAAAACAATTTAAGATTTTCAGCGTAACCATTTATGATACAAAAGGATAAAATTTCTGAACAATTTCATAATTTTTAAAAATTTTTTCAAAAGCAGGTTCTCCCGGACTGAAAAAGAGGGTATCGGCAAGAGCGTTGTTTTGCTATTCGCCGAAGGCGAACGACCTCACGTAAAGTCTGCCTGGTTATCTTTTAAACTTTACGGACTTAGCGCGATTTTTTAACGGGCGCGCCATTGTCGTCTTTAGTTTTTTGCGCCTCCCACAATTCGAACGAGCGTTTTTTACGATTTTTCCTCTCTTACCCCCTTGAATTTTTACAGAAATCGGTTATACTTTCCGTTTTCAATTGAATCTCGAATGGGGATATTATGTATCAACCATTCCACAGACGAGAACGTATGCGCGTGTTGTACGTCAAGGGACCTGCCCCCAGCCGCCGTCTGTCAAAAGCGTTTGCTTTTGAGGCAAAGAGATTCGCATTAGCCATTATTAAGGAGAAATTCTGTGGCAGTTCGCATTCGTATGAAGCAGATGGGCCGCGCCCATCGTCCGTACTACCGTATTGTAGCGGTAGATTCCCATAGCCCTCAGTTTGGTCGCGTTTTGGAAGAATTGGGAACTTACGATCCCGCCGTTCCGGAAACCGACGCTCGCGTTACTCTCAAAAATGAACGCGTTGCTTACTGGATGTCTGTTGGCGCTCTTCCGACCGAAAAGGTTGGCGTTCTTATCAAGAAATACGGTCCCAATGGAACCCATCTTGAAGCTCAAAAAGCAGCCGTTGAACGACTTGCCAAAAAGCGCGCTCGCGTAATCCCGGCTCCGAAAGCCAAACCGGCTCCCGCAGCTGAAGCCCCCGCTGAAACGCCAGCTGAGTAAATTATAAACAACGGTAATCAAATAAATCAGGATTTGTCCTTCAATGCGCTTTGACATCCTCACTCTGTTTCCGGAGATTTTTTCCGGGTTTTTATCAGAAAGTTTGCTCAAGCAAGCGCAGGACAACCAACAGTTGGAAGTTCATTTGCACAACTTTCGCAACTGGACTCACGACAGACACAACACAGTCGACGACCGCCCTTTCGGCGGAGGCCCAGGAATGGTTATCATGCCCGGCCCTTTAATCGACTGCGTGGAAGAAGTTCAGACGTTAACGGAGCCTCCCGCTCACATCCTGCTGACTTCTCCACAAGGCAAACCGCTTAAACAGATTGATATCGAGCGATTCGCCCAACTTCCGCGCATTATGATTATCTGCGGAAGATACGAAGGGTTTGACGAACGCATTTCGCAAATTCTTCAGCCCGAAGAAGTGTCGCTGGGAGACTTTGTTCTCAACGGCGGCGAGGTTGCCGCGATGGCGATTGTCGAAGCGGCGTTCCGGCTTCTTCCCGGCGCGTTGGGAGATCAGCTCAGCGCGGTTACAGATTCCTTCTCCTTTGGAGATCGGCTTCTGGAAGGTCCGCAGTACACTCGCCCGCGAGAATATCGAGGATTGACCGTCCCGGAAATCCTGCTCAACGGCAACCATCAGGCAATCGACAAATGGCGGTTGGACGAAGGGTTAAAGCGAACGATAGAACGCCGACCCGATTTGATTACTGAAGAAATCCAACGGAAAATTGACGAAGCGAACATGCCCAAACGAAAGCGGAAAGCGCGTCCCAAAACTGACCCGGACGCAAACCTTTGATTCCGCAGTCCTCTTTGAGCGTTCACAGAAATTACAACTTAAAGTACCATAAAGAAAGGTAAGCAACCATGAGTCAGGAAATTATGAATTTGGCAGTTCAATCCTGCCTGAAAAAAGACATTGCCAACTTCGAAATTGGCGATACAGTTGAAGTCCATTGCCGTATTCTCGAAGGTCAGAAAGAACGTATCCAGATTTTCTCCGGCGTCGTCATTGCCCGCAGTGGTTCTGGCGCCAGCGAGATGTTCACCGTCCGCCGTATCGTTCAGGGCGAAGGCGTTGAACGCAAGTTCCCGCTTCACAGCCCGAAAATCGCGAAGATCGTCGTTACCCGTTCGTCCAGAGTTAAACGCGCCAAGCTGTACTATCTGCGTCAGAGAACCGGCAAGGCTGTCCGTTTGGAAGAACGCCGCAACACAAAGAAAGCCGACAAATAAATTTATTGTTTGTCAGGTTTAACAACCAGAATAACAAAAACCGAGACGTTGTTAAACGCCTCGGTTTTTTATTGTCTTTGAGATTGTTTCGAACAAACGAGCGTCAGGGACGCCTGTTAACAAACGTCCCTAAAACCACTATTGATCATTCGTCTTCATCGTCCCAATCGTCTTAGTCTTCATCCAGGTCGAATTCGAATTCTTCTTCGTCTCCGCCAAATCCGTCAGCGTTGTTCATCATGTAAAGCATGATTCCATTTTGCGCCATCTTGAGGATGCCGCCGTCCGCTTCCAAACTGAAGACGCAACCGCCTTTTTCCGTCATAGCAGCGCTAAGCCAAATCTTACCGGTGTCTTCAGAAGCGCTTTCAGCAATCGCTTCCAGAGTGTCTCGCATATCGGAATCAATAAACGAGAATTTGGAGAACGTGCTGATAAGTTCCTTAACATTCAACATGGCAAGGCTCTGAAGGTCGCCAGGTAGAGCGCCATTGGTATTGTTAGCAACTCTCTTGATTAAAGCAACTGCGTCTTTGCTTGCAGCGAAATAGAACGTCTGATTGCCAACTGCGTAAGCAATTTCAATCTTGTCGCCGTAAATCGCCTGAATTGTCTGAATGACTTCTTTAATCTTATCAGAGTCATTTTCATCTGTTTCAGCCGCTTTCTGTAATTCTTCGACGATCTTTTCAGTCGGAATCGTAGCAACGTTAAACGTCAGACCGTTCCAGGTTTCAACGTTGGCTTTGAAGTACTTCTCGCTATCTTTGATCGTTTCTTTGATCCAATCTTTAATTAACTGATCAACTTCATCTGTATCAACGCCCTGGACCATTGTAACGAAACCAATATCGTCGGTTTTGAAGAAAAGAGCGCCGCCAGACTGAACCGGTTTGCCAATATTCGCATTAATAAGCTTTTTGACAACTTCAGAAGTCTTTTCAATCAAAGAATCCAGCTTTTCTTTGTCAAACTTGACTTGTTCTTCGTCAGCGATAGCTTTAAGAATAGCCTTTTTGTAGAGACTAAGGGTTTCAAGAGTTGTTTTGGCATCGGATTCTTCCAAAACGCCAACCTGAGTTGCGAAAGCTGTCGCGTCGTCCAAAATAACGTTGGCAAGGCATTTCAGGTTTTTGTAACTATTGAGCATACCAGCCAGTTCGGTGTTTTCAACCGGGGTAACATCGAGATCAAAACGAAGAACGTTCTTTTTGCTGTCAAAAACTGCGCCAACAACAACCGTCTTGACTTCATAAAGAAGTTTTTTGAACTGCTTCAGCTGTTCAGCCTGTGAAATTTTTTGAGCTTCATTGACGAGAGACTCTGCATCTTCTTCAACTTCTTCTTCGTCGTCTTCGAGATTGGCGGCTTCACCGGCTTTGATGCCGTTTTCGATTTGTTCTTCAACCCACTTTTTGGCGCTTTCCGGAACAACGTCAATGTTTACTTTGGCAGCCAGAAGGTACTTGGAGGGGAGATCGCCCAGAGCTTTAGCCGGATCTTTCGGCAGATCGAGAAGCAAAGAAGCTTTGTCGGAAACGAACGTCCAGCCGTTTTCCGTAATAACGTAAGCGGTCGTTTCGTTGAACGTAACCTTTTTCATTTCAACTTCTTTAACTGTGGTTGTTTCCACTTCAACGGCGTCGTTGTCTTCCAGAAGATCAAAGAGAACTGCTGAATCCGCCAGCGGAACAAAAGCAAGGAAGCTAGCTCCAGAAACGTTGCCGTTCTTTTCTTTCAAGAAGATCAAAGCTCCAGAGGGCTTGGATTTGTCGAACGCCTTGAGGTTGTCGCCTATTTGCGTTTCAAGGAGTTTCGGGAATGTGGCCAGCTGATCGTTGTCGAGCATTTTGCCAAGAGTTTCAAAATTGCTTGCAAGCGTTTCGTAGCTGCCAATGCTGATTTGAGCAACCGGGGCGGCAGCCTGAATCTGAGACGCGCTGACGGTGAACGCCATGATAAGCGCGGCTAACAATGCGAAGATTTTACGTGTCATAAAATTATCTCCAAAAAATGATAAACGGTTCTTTTCGCGACAGACTCCTAACGCCTTCAAACGCGAATCGATATATCTTATACACCTCTCAAAGAAAAAAAGTTTTGCTGCGATACTATAAATTTTAAATTTTTTACTGTGATTGCCACGATTTTTACAACCCTCCCTGTTATATTTATCCGAACCTGTTGGGATATATCCCTATTCTACCCCCCCTTTATGATCTCTGTAAAATAATTAAAATAGTTAAAATTAAACGTTTTCGTCAGTTATTCTGCTATGTTTATGGGTCATAGCCCCTTGCAAATAATCGCTCTATACGTTATAATATGGTATAAGACAATTATTTTAAAACAAAATTCATTGTATTTCCGATATGAATACTTCCAGAACCCAATTTTTCCGAGCGCCGACGACTCCCTGCGGAGCCGTTCGACAGCCCGTATTTAATCCGTCGCTGCTGGCGGCAGACTTCGCCTGTCTGAAACGCGAGATTCGCGCTTTGGAGCAGGCTGGGGCGGAAGTTTTGCATTTGGATATTATGGACGGTCATTTCGCGCCGAACCTCAGTTTTGGCGTCCCGGTCGTTGCGTCAATTCGAAAGATAACTGATTTGCCGTTAGACGTGCATTTGATGCTGTCCAACCCGGAAGACTTTCTGGTTCCGTTTCGCAAAGCGGGAGCGGACTGTCTGACCATCCATATAGAAGCCGTTCCAGAGCCGACCCGTCTTTTGGATGAAATCCACAAGCTGGGCGCCGGAGCAGGGTTAGCCGTCAACCCGCCAACAGACATTGTTGTTCTGGAACCCTATTTAGAGCTGTGCGACCTTGTACTTACAATGTCGGTCATGCCCGGTTTTGGCGGTCAGAAATTCAATCCCGTCGCGCTGGACAAGCTGTCCTGGCTCAGGAAAAACGGTCCTGACCGGGTTTGGCGGTCTGTAGACGGCGGAGTAAACGAAAGCACAATCCGTTCCTGCGTAGAAGCAGGCGCGAATTTACTGGTCATGGGAACCGCGATTTTGGGTCACCCAAGCTACCGCGATCGTTTTGAATTTCTGCGGGACAAGATTGCCTCACGACAATGATTACTATCGTTTTAATTCATCCTGGATGTACGTCGTTCGATATTGAACAGCGGATTCAGGGAAATTTAAGCGTCCCACTCAATCGAATGGGAAAAGACCAAATTGCCTCCCTGGCAAACGAACTCAAGGCGAAACGACCGGAAGTGATTTACTCTCCGGAAATGCAGCCGGATTGGGAATGCGCTCAGACGCTGGGTTCCGCTTTGGAAACCCCGGTGGTCGCCGTTTCCTGTTTGCAAAACGTCAACATGGGGCTTTGGCAAGGCATGGAGGTTGAAGAACTTCACAAGTATCAGCCGACAGTTTATAAAGAGGGGAAAGAATCCCCGTGGAACCTTCGCGCTCCAGACGGAGAAACGCTTCAAGACGCGAAAAAGCGCGTTGTCAGCGCCCTGAAAAAGATTTCCAAAAAATGGGACGAAGACTACTGCGCCGCTATCGTCGCCTCCGAGCCGGGCGCGGGACTGATTCGTTTCGTTTTGAAAAACGGAGATTGTTCCAATCCTGACCTTTGGAATTTAACCCGATCTCAAGGGACTTTCGAGTTGATTGAGATTTCAAAAGAAGACCTCAGCAAGCTGTAAGACGGTCTTCGGGTAACAGTTTTTTAGTGCATAGTGCATAGTACTTAGTGCTTAGTGCTTAGTACGCAAGCGCTCACCTCCCTATGCACTAGGCACTAATCACTAGGCACTTAATTATGGACGAAAATTCAACTTGGCAAAATTCGGCAAAGCACCCTAAACGCGGAGTTCCGGAAGGGCTTTGGGTCAGATGTCCCGGCTGTCAGGCGGTTATTTTCCGCAAAGAAGCCGATCGACGTCTGGGCGTTTGCCCGGAATGCGAATACCATTGGTACGTTTCCGCTCGCGAACGAATCCGTCAGCTTATCGACGAGGGGACGTTTGAAGAATGGGACGCCCAGCTGCGTCCAACAGACCCGCTGGAGTTTGTTGACCCCAAATCCGCGTACAGCGACCGAATCGTCAAAGAGCAGGCAAAAACCTCTCTCAACGACGCCATCGTCAGCGGGACAGGCATGATCCGCGCTCGCCGCGTCGCAATTGCTGTAACCGATTCCGCCTTTATGATGGGATCGATGGGTTCCGTTGTCGGCGAACGCCTTACCAGAACCATCGAACAGGCGATTGACAACTCGCTTCCGCTGATTATCGTCAGCGCGTCCGGCGGCGGCGCCAGAATGCAGGAAGGGATTCTGTCGTTGATGCAAATGGCAAAGGTTTCCGCCGCGTTGGCGAGACTGGACAAAGCCGGCGGACTGTACATTTCCGTACTGACCAACCCGACCATGGGCGGAGTCGCCGCCAGTTTCGCGTCGCTGGGAGACTTGATTTTCGCCGAACCGAAAGCCCTCATCGGCTTTGCCGGTCCGCGAACAATCAAAGCAACCGTTCGTCTGGAACTCCCGCCCGGATTCCAAACCAGCGAATTTTTACTTGAACACGGATACATCGACCGCATCGTCAAACGCGCCGACTTAAAGAGCGAACTCGCTCGCGCAATCGACTACTGCGGCAAATAGCGGCGAGGCGCCGCTATAGTTAGGAGTTAGAAATTAGGAGTGAGGAGCTAACGCAAAGCGCTTAACTCAACTCCTCACTCCTCACCCCTCACTCCTAACTAACAACCCCAATTTTTCCAACTCCAACCTACTACCATCATGCGTCATTTTATCAACCTGAGCGACTACACCGGAGAAGAACTGCTGAACATTCTGGACCTGGCTGACGACCTGAAAGCCCGGCTCAAGCGCGGGATTCGGGAACCGTTGTTTCCCAGAAGAACCTTGGCGATGATTTTCGAAAAACAATCGCTTCGCACCCGCGTCAGTTTTGACTGCGCCATGACGCATTTGGGCGGGTCCGCCATGTACCTTTCCGGAGCGGAAATCGGATTCGGTCAGCGCGAAACCTGGAAAGAGTTCGCCAGCGTTTTGAGCGAAATGGTCGATCTGGTTATGGTTCGCGCCAAACATCATCAGGACGTTGTCAGCTTGGCAAAGTACAGCTCCATTCCCGTTATTAACGGCTTGACGGACTTCTCTCACCCGTGCCAGGCGATGGCGGACATCATGACGTTCCGGGAACTGCTCAAGGAGAAAACCGGGTCTGCCAACCTGGTTGGCAAAACTCTGGCGTGGGTCGGAGACGGAAACAACGTCGCGTTCTCGCTGGCGGAAATTTGCGGTCTGATGGGAATTCGTTTTACCATGGGAACGCCGGACGGGTATCGATTCACCCCGGAAATGACTGACTATCTTGCCCATCACGTTCCGAACCTCAACATGACGGTTTACGAAAACCCCGCCGACGCGGTTAAAGGCGCGTCTGTCGTCTATACGGACGTTTGGGTTTCGATGGGTCAAGAAGATCTCAAAGAGCAGAAGGAAAAGGATCTCCGTCCGTACCAGGTCAACGAAGAACTCATGGCAAACTGCCCGGACGCCTGGTTTATGCACTGCCTGCCGGCGCGTCACAACCTGGAAGTAACGGAAGGCGTTCTGGAATCCCCGCAATGCAAAATCTTCCAGCAGGCTGGCAACCGCCTCCATGCCCAAAAAGCCATCCTCGCCGCCCTCATGCGCGAACAGGACGCCGACGGCTGGGCGAACTAAGGCGTTTTCGATATTTCCCTGTTTATATCAACCTTTGGATGCGGTAAGGCGCAAGGCGTCTTGCCGCGATTTGTTATTTCTTGCTCGTCCATAATTTGAGGAACGTCCGTTAAGAAATGAGCTCGATAAATTCATTAAATCAGTGGTTAAACAATCCGTCTAACGTTTATATTGGTTTGTTTACGCACGATATTATTGACGGATTGACTATTGATAATCCTGACAAGACGTTTTACCGGGTTTTTGACGGTTGTCAAATGCAGGATAAAGAAACGTTAATGGAAACGTTTCAGCGCGTTATGCCGTTTTTTAATGGGTTTGGCAAGAATTATTACGCTCTTTGCGACTGTTTATGTCTTGATATACATTGGGAAGAAAATTTACAAGCGCGTCCGCCTGTCGTAACACCGGAAAAGATTTTTTTGGTCGTTAAAAATGCGGAATCCCTTTTGAAAAGGACGGTTCACGACAAACTGTTCTTTTTACAGTCAATTGTACAAGCCGGGGAATACTGGCTATCGGAAACCCCTGATCCAGACATCGACTATAACAATCTTGAAAACGTCGACGTTAACAGGCTCATAGACGCTCATAAAACAACTCCGTTCCAGCTGCTGCTTGGGTGTTCAACAAATAAACTGTTGTATCAGGTCAGGGCAAGCATTGACAACTTGTTTAAAAACGCGCCTTGCGATAAATATCGTCCGGTCTGTTATATTTATTGTAACGACGTCGACGCAACGTATACAATGAAACAAATTTCGTCCCCTTTTAACTGACAACAATCCTTCTTTGCAACAGAATAATTCTTCGGCGGACTTCGTCCGCGACCCGAGAAGATTTTTGGCTGCGTCAATTGGAAACTGCGGGGCGGTTTTTTCTTCGGCGGGCGAAGACGCCCGCGAACCAGCAGGTCGGAGCGGCTTTCCACGTTCAAAAGATTTTGGAGACTTCCGCCGCAAAGCGACAGGCGAGCCGGGAACGTTAGTTCCCGGGCATAGCGTCCAAAAACCTTGTTTTCATTCGTTGGTTGTTAGTAATATACCCACGGGTTTACACCCGTGGCTCGCCTAACGTTCGATTCTTTGTGTTCTTTGTGGTTAAATAACATCGCCCGCATAGAACCGCATAGCGGTTCAATATTTCTAGCCGTGGGTTTCAACCCACGGACATAAAGATTAGCGAAAAAAAATCGACAAATACTTTTTTCTTCCCTTCCGGCGCCTACGGCGCCGGAAGGGAAAGAAAAAAGACGGACTCGATAACGAGAGAGCGTAGAGCGTTCGCTGTCCGTAGACTAAAGTCGACGGTTATAGAAATGTCGTCCTTTCAGGACGCGGTTCTGCCAGAACAATAAACATTATACGTTTTAATCATCTTGACTCAAAATCGAATCTTTAGAATAACAACGGTATCTTATATACAAATTGATAAATTGCAACGATGAGAACGAAATACGCTATGCTGCCATAGTTGACAAAAAACCAATCAATTTTGTTATTCGAAACGTTGTTTTTAAAATAATGACACAAAAGAAACGCCCATTGAATTATTGACGCCCCAAGAAAACACTTTAACAACTCGCCGCCGTCCAAAACCAAAGACAACACACAGATAAAAAACAGCTGCTGAATCAGGTTTTTCTTAATAACGCTTGCAAACGAATTATTCTTCTGGCTTTGGAGCGTATCTTCTTCCATTTTATTACCTGTTTTTTATTCGGAAACAATAAATCTGCTACAACAACTCAAGTATAACATAAAAATTTGTGATTATCAAGCGTCTGCAAGCAATTCAGATAAAAAAGAAAATAAAAAGAGAAAATATCGCAATTGTTTTCCATTCCTTTGCGAACTTTGCAGACTTTGCGTGAGGTTTTTACGGCGGGCGAAGACGCCCGCGAACCAGAGGGTCGGAGCGGCTTTCCACGTTCTTTGATTTTTGGAGGCTTCCGCTTTTCCTTGACGGCAAAGCCGTCAAGAAGGACTCCGGGGACGGAGTCCATCCGGGGGAGGTTTTCCGCTTCGCCATTTTGTTATGTACACTTCCAACGTTTTGGTTCGCCTTCGGCGAACTGCGTAATTCCGTTCGCTGCGCGAACTCCATTACCGCCTTTCATTTTTTTGCGTTCTTTGCGGCTAAAAATTTTATGGGCGGCGCGCTCGCTCGTGAAATCCCCCTATTTCGCTCTTGACAAGATCGCTTAAATCGTCTACAATACTTTAGAGAAGATAGGACATTTATAACGATATGGGAATATTTTTTGATGTTTGGATTCAGGAAATTTCGATGTTGTTATAAATTTAGGTTTTTGACGGCATACAATTAATAATATATTAGCCGTCAGCTGTTTAACAGACATTATTATATAGTTTTCCTCAGATTTACTGGAGACGCCTGTGCCTTACGACATTGTAGTTTGCGTTAAACAGGTTCCCGATACGGCTAACATTACCTCTGATGCAATGACGCCGGAAGGAACTGTCAATCGCAGCGCCTTGCCTGCGATTTTTAATCCTGAAGACCTTCACGCGCTGGAGACGGCGCTGGAAATCAAAGACCGATTCGGCGGAACGGTTACGTGCGTTACAATGGGGCTGCCGAAAGCGGCGAACGTCCTGCGCGAATGTTTGTATCGCGGCGCGGATCGCGTTATTCTGCTCACAGACCGCCGAGCCGCTGCGTCCGACACGCTGGCGACGAGTTACATTCTCTCCCAGGTCGTCAAGACGGTTGGCAAGTTCGACATCGTTCTGTGCGGACGTCAGGCGATTGACGGCGACACCGCTCAGGTCGGTCCGCAGATCGCGGAAAAACTGGCGATCCCGCAAATCACGTATCTGGAACAGGTCATTGACGCGGACGACAAAACCATTACCGTTCGCCGCAACACGGGGTCCGGCTGGGAAGTCGTCAAATGCCAGCTGCCGTGTCTGATTACCGTTTTGGACACCGCCAACGAACCCCGTCCGCTGTCGGCTTGCAAGACGCTGAAATATCGGTTCGCCCGCGTTCCCGGCGAACTCGCTCCGGACGCGGAAGAGGAAAAAGCCAAGCTGGAACAAAAGGGACTCCTTCTGGAACAGTGGAGTCTGGACGACGTCAACGCCGACCTGGATCGCTGCGGTTTGGCTGGTTCGCCGACCAAAGTATTCAAGGTGTTGTCAATCGTTCTGACAAAAGAAGGCTTTAAGAACGTCGAACCGACCGAAGAAGGCATTAACGGCTTGATTCACGAACTGGTCGAAGATAAGACGTTGTAATACGGCGCTTAGGTCTGGCGTTTTGGGTTAACTCTATCGTTTTCCCCTAAGCGCCAGGCAGTAGGCAATAGGCAATAGGCATTAGAGCTAAAAATAGAACCTGCAATTTAACATACCCTAAACTATTATGACTCAACCAAATAAACAGGGCGAAGTATGGGTTTTCGCCGAACAGGAAGACGGCGTTCTGAACGACGTTTGTCTGGAATTGCTGGGGCGCGCGCGGCTGTTGGCTGACCGTCTCGGCGTTAAAGTCGGAGCTGTTTTACCGGGATATAACGTTGAACCGCTCGCCCCCGCTCTGATCGCTCAGGGCGCGGACGTCGTCTACGTTGTCGATAAACCGTGTTTGAAATCTTATACAACTCAGCCGTTCGCCCGAATCGTCTGCGATTTAATCGCCAAGTACGAGCCGCAAATCGTTCTTTACGGCGCGTCGCCGCTGGGTCGAGACCTCGCCCCGCGCATTGCGTCTGAAACCCGTTCCGGGCTGACTGCCGACTGCACCGACCTGGACATTCAAAACGTTACCGACTCCAAGACGGGCGAAGTCCACGAAAATCTGCTGCTGCAAATTCGTCCAGCCTTTGGCGGCAACATCATCGCGACGATTGTCAACTATTCGCAATGGCCGCAGATGGCGACGGTTCGAGAAGGCGTCATGCCGCTTCTCCCGCCGGACGCGTCCCGCAAAGGACAGGTTATTAAAGAAGACGTCGACGTCGATCAGCTGGCAGGCGTCGTCGAGGTTCTGGAACAGTTCAAAGAACAGAAGAAAGTCAACCTCAAAGCCGCTCGAATTATCGTTGCCGGCGGCGGAGGCGTTGGCAGCAAAGAGAATTTCGACCTGATTAAAGAACTCGCCGGAGCGCTCGGCGGAGCGGTTGGCGCGTCGCGCGCCGCGGTCGACAGCGGATTTATCGGCAAGGAATACCAGATCGGTCAAACCGGAACGACCGTCCGACCGGCGCTGTACATCGCCGTCGGCATTTCCGGAGCCGTTCAGCACCGCGCCGGCATGCAGGAATCGGCGAAGATCATCGCTATCAACAATGATCCGGACGCCCCGATTTTCGGCATTGCCAACTACGGAATCGTCGGCGACCTGAACGACGTCGTTCCAAAAATGATTAAAGCCATCAAACTGCGAAGAGCGGAATAATAAGGAGACATTCACATGGGAAACTATTTTCTTGACAACGAAGACATTCAGTTCGCTCTTGACACCCTTAACATTAAGGAACTGGCGGAACTGCAGGAAATGTTCGCGGAAAACGGCGACGCCGATTACGCCCCGGAAACCGTCGACGACGCTGTTACCGGATACGCCGAGATTCTGAAAATCGTCGGCAGCATCGCCGCTGACACCATCGCCCCGGCTGCGGAACAGGTCGATAACGAAGGGCATACGCTCAACGACGACGGAACTGTTACATACAACCCCCTGACGCAGAAAAACCTCGACAAACTCGCTCAGGGCAACCTGCTCGGGTTTACTCTCCCGCGCCGATACGGCGGGTTGAACTGCCCGAACCTGATTTACACCATGGCGACGGAAATCGTCTCCCGCGCCGACTGCTCGTTTATGAACATGTTCGGTCTGCAGGGCATTGCGGAAACGATTAACGCCTTTGCCTCGCAGGAAATCAAAGACATGTCCTTAAGCCGATTCTGCACCGGAGAAGTTACCGGCGCGATGGTCTTAACGGAACCGGACGCCGGCAGCGACCTGCAGGCGGTCAGACTTAAAGCCGAACAGACCGAAGACGGCAAATGGGTTCTCAACGGCGTCAAACGGTTTATTACCAACGGCTGCGGAGAAATCCTGCTCGTTCTCGCCAGAAGTGAACCGGAAATCACCGACGGCCGCGGCTTGAGCCTTTTCTACGTCGAATCGGACGAAACCGTCAAAGTTCGACACCTGGAAGAAAAGCTGGGCATTCACGGCTCTCCAACCTGCGAATTGACGTTTACCAACACCCCGGCTCTGCTTATTGGCGAACGCCAGCGCGGGCTGATTACCTACGTTATGGCGTTGATGAACGGCGCGCGAGTCGGCATCGCCGCTCAGAGTTTGGGCGTGGCGGAAGCCGCGTTCCGTCTGGCGCGAACGTACGCCGCCGCCCGAGAGCAGTTCGGCGCCCCGATTGAAGTTCTCCCGCCGGTGGCGGAAATGCTCGTCGACATGAAAGTGAAAATCGAAGCGTCCCGCGCTCTGACGTATCACACCTGTACAATCTGTGACAAACAGAACAACGGTGAACGCCTCTCCCAGACGCCCGGCATTCCGAAAGAAATCGTTTCCGAACAGAGAAAAGCCGCTCGAAACGCGAAACGAATCAACGGCATGCTCACCCCGATGTCAAAGTACTACGGGTCTGAAATGGCGATTGAGGTTTCCAACATGGGTCTTCAGGTTCTCGGCGGGTCTGGATACATCAAAGACTACGCCGCCGAACGCTACGTTCGCGACGCCCGCATTACCAACATCTACGAAGGCACCAGCCAGCTTCAGGTCGTCGCTGTTATTAAAGGCATCACGTCCGGAACGTTTGAATCGTACATCGTCAATACGTTTGAATCCAAAACGTTTGACGACGCCGATCTGGAAACGCTCAAAGCCAGCCTGATCGAAAGCCGGAAAAAGACGGTCGAAGCCATCAACTTTGTTAAAGAGCAGGGCACGGGATACATTGACCTGTCAGCTCGAAAACTGGTTGACTGCGCTATCGACATTCTCATCGGACACCTGTTCCTCGCCCAGGCGGAAAAGTGTGACAGAAAGAAGAAGATTGCCAAATACTTCATCGAACGTCAGGCGCCGCGCATTGCCGCCAACGTTGCTGTCCTGCTCAACCGCAACAGCCAGGCGATCGACGACTACAAAACCATCGTCGGCGACGTCCCCGCTGCTGAATAGTTTTAAGCCGCGAAGTTCGCAAAAGAAATGAAAGGCGGTAATGGAGTTCGCGTAGCGAACGGAATTACGCATTCGCCGACAGGCGAACAAAACCGAGTTCCGTAAGTACCCGGAAAAGTCTCACGCAAAGTCCGCAAAGTTCGCGAAGTTTTAAAAAACAGACGCGAAGCGTTTAGCTAGAGCCGCGTAGCGGTTCAATGTTTCTAGCCGTGGGTTTCAACCCACGGAGAAATGAACACGCAAAAAAGAACATCGTCAAATAACCTTTTCCTTTCGTCCTCCTGCAAGGAGGGCGGTAGGAAAAGGAACTGCAACGATTAGGAATCGTGTCGGAACGTTGCATAACAAATCGACGAAGCCAAAACCCTTCACGGATGGCGCCCGCCCTCGGGCGCCATTTTTTTGTAACAAGAACAACCTCTGTTGAGCCCGGGTCGCGGCAGTCCCCTGCCGCCGAAGTATTTTTAACACGAAAAACACGAATAGAACGAAAGAATTACTTCTCATCCGAGGTATTTTGCCACGAAATCTCAACGCGATACCATTGATCGCCGCGTCTGGCAAACGTATGCCAAGAGTCGCTTCGAACGAGGTTGTATATTTTTACAATATCGTCAAACTCTTGAGAGAATTCTCCGTCAATAATAAAACAGAACTTGCTGCCAGCGGTTCGTTTTACCACGGCAGACCAGTGTGAATAGTCGCCGGAAACAACAAGAGAGTTTGCTAATGGAAACGGACCGTACTGTTTGTCTTTTGCCTTGATTAAATATTCCTTCTTATCGCTTGAAACTTGAACAATATCAACTATATTCCGGCAGAATCTAAACGTTTCAAGATCCATCGTTTTTAAACAACCGTTATTCCAGTAATAATATCGTGATTTTCCGTCATCGGAAATGGTTGCATAATAACAAGTGTCTTTATACGCTTCCACCGCATAAATAACCTTGCAGGGACCAGCAATCGTTTTGGTTTGACCGGAGGAATTTGTATAAACCAGCGTCTGAAGATAGTTGTCTTCTGTTTCAACGCGAAAAGTCGATTTGCTGTTCGGACTGGAAAACGTTTTATAGATATACTCTTGATTATCGCCTAACGGAATCATTGATCTAAGCGATTCCGGGTCGACTCCCCAGGATAGAAATCTGCCCTGCTTTTTAGAAACGATTAACAATATATGCGGAACAATTATATCTGGAGCGACTTCAATCTTATCAAACCAGGCGTCAGAAATACCGTCGTTTTCTAAAGTATCGCTTTCCAATGAAAGCAATTCGCCTTTACCCGCTAAACAAAGAATCTCGTAGGACTTGTCAGAGATGCAATTATGATAGCCATATTTAAAGAATCCGGATTCAGGAAAGACGCGAATACCATATAAAAGACAATCGCAGGGGAGAGACATTATGTGTTTCCCGTCTATAAATAACCCGAAATGTTCAGGAATTGCTCCTTCTGCAGGAAAGACGAACTCTCCTACTGAATGTTTTCCATCCTCTGAAAAGTAAATTCCGCAAGATTGTTCGTGTATTTTAATATCGTCGTCATTATCAACATTGAAATGAACGGGAGGAAAATTCTTAATGGGGGTTAATGTCATTTTCGCATCTTGAGCAAACATTAAGTTTGCCGACGTGAATATAATCATAAACGCTGCTAATTGTATTGATTTCATGTCCGTTTGCTGTCTAAAAGTTTCTATGGGATTTATTTATATTACAAACATTCGCTCGTTGCGAACTGTTACCTCAATTATAAAAAAAACTCTGAATACTGTTAGGATTCAGCAATTTCGTTTTTCAGATCTTCATAATCCTCAAAAAAGTCGCCAAGCAATTCAACTACTTTTTGGAAGTACGGCTGCGCGGTTTTTGAATCATCCATGACAGCGTATAAAAAATACCCCATTTCAAGATTACTCTCAATTGATCTGGGATTAATCTCTATTGCTTTGCTTAATTCATTATGAACATCTTGCAAATCGTGACCATCTGTATTGTCTAATTGAAGACAGATCGCGCGCAGAATGCACGCTTCACTGGAAAGATATTCGTTTGGTATGCTATATAACAGCTTAAGCGCTTCTGAATAATTATTCTCCTGCATAAATGATCTTACTCTGTTTATTATTGTTGGCATGGTTTACCTCTATTTATTTTTGTACTTTTCCTGTTTTTAAAACTTTGCGGACTTCGCGAACTTTGCGTGAGGTTTCTTTGCGTTCTTTGCGGCTTAAAACTCTTTACTCGCCGCTGTAACCCATGACCTTCATCCATTCGTAGCAGCGGTCAAACCAGCCGCCGGAATGAGAGCCTTTCGTGTTGCTGGCGAAACTGTGTCTGGTTTTACCGTAGATGTGC
This sequence comes from Thermoguttaceae bacterium, assembly GCA_017447745.1. Lineage (GTDB taxonomy): Bacteria > Planctomycetota > Planctomycetia > Pirellulales > Thermoguttaceae > RUG11551. The sequence continues at coordinate 3,586 of JAFSMW010000050.1, read as the reverse complement.
ATTTCCATCGGGACGCCCTTCTTTTTCATCTGGGTGTAAATGGCGACTGACCCGAGAGGGGAATAGACGTCGTTGTCGCCGTGAAGGAGGCACATCGGGGCGGACTTGTCGTCAAATTTGAAGTCCTTGAGGATGGGAGAGTCAATTCCCCGGTTGGCGTTGGGACCTTTCTCGCCGTCTTCCAAAACATAAGCGGGATAGACCGGAATCGCGAAGTTGATATGACACGGGACGCTGTCGAGTTCGTCAACCGGCTCGTAAGCGGGCGTTTGCGAGTTGACGGCGCACAGAACGGTCAGATGCCCGCCGGCGGAGAACCCGATCATGCCGATTTTTTCCGGGTCGACGCCCCATTGCGGAGCGTTTCGGCGAACGTGTTTGATGGTTCTTTGAGCGTCCTGCCAGGCGGCGCGGTAGATTTCAACCCCTTCCCGACGCGGAACCCGGTATTCCAGAAGAACGGTCGTAACGCCTTTTTCTACGAACAGATTAACGATTTTGTCACGGACGTAAGGAACGAGTTTCTGATATCCGCCGCCGGGACAGACAATCACGCAGGCGTCGGTGGTTTTCTTTTCCGGCTTAAAGACCGTAAACGTGGGCGCGGGATAGTCGCCCTTTTCGCCCGGCGCCAACCCTGGCCAGACGGGAAACTTTTCCTGAGCGAAACCGGTTGTAACAAACAGCGACAACGCCGCAGCGGCGGCAAATAAAATGCGATTCATTTTAAACATGGGTTAGGTTGGGTGCTATTGATAAATCAATAATCGTTTGAGAGTCATTCGATTTTTAAACACGAAAAACACATAATAAACGAAAATCACGAAAAGTTAAGATTATAAAAATAATCCTTTCGTTTGTTTCGTTCTTTTCGTGTATTTCGTGTTTAAAAATTTTTAGTGCTCATTGTCTACGGTTGCGAAAGGACGCGCGAACGGTCTGTGATTACAAGCGGGGCGTCGTAAACCGGGATTTCTGTAAGCGTAAGCTTGTTACCGTCGCGCTGAATGTTTTTGTCCGGGAAGTTGTAAATGCGTCCCGTTACAACGTCGACCAGAACAGGTTCCGCAATCTGAGCGTTTTCCAGCGTCCAGGTTGCTTTTCGCGCTTCGTTTGACTCGGAAGGAATCTGCGTCCCGTCCCAGAAAACGAGCAAGTCCTGTTTTTTCTCGGAGTCGCGGAATGCGAACCACGTTACGTTTTCGTCAGAAACGTTAGCGGCATATTCCTTCTGGCGTTCAAGCGAAAGGTCAAAAAGCGACGCAATGTTCTGAACGGTATAGTACGCCATTTTCACCTTGGCAAGCGACCGTTTGTCGTTGATCTTCAAAAGCCCTTTCCGGTTGATTTCGCGACCGGTATGGTCGAAGTCGCAAATCGTAAACACGGACGAAACGACGTCGTGACCCAAATCGCCCAGCATCCGGCGAGCGTCCCATTTCGCCTGCGTCAGTTCGCTCCACGGGTGGTTGGAAAGCGCGAATTTATGCGCTGTCTCGGACGGACAGCCGTTTTCCCCCTGCCAGAGTTTCAGCTTGTGCGGGTACGAATCGACGACTTTCTGTAGTTCTGTCACATTTTTGTACGACGTGTCCGGGTTCGGCGCGTAGCCGTGGTAAATGAGCCACGTAAAAAGATGCATTTTCCCCTCGCGCTGGAATACGTCGAGACACGCTTTTACTTTCGCCGGATTATTTGTCGCCAGTGACAGCGCCCCGATTCGGGCGTCCGGGTTCACGCGAAGAATCGTTTCCGCCGTCCGAATGTTGAACAGGGCGATCTGTTCCGGCGTTTTTTTCTTCCCGATGTCCGGCTCGTTCCACATGGCGAAGTCGCGGACTTTCCCTTTATAGCGCGTCGCCAGCGCTTCCACCCAGCGATCCCACGCAGCCAGCCCTTCCTCCGAGACAGGGAACCCCGCGCCGAGATCCCAATCGCCACCGCCGGGATAAATAGGGTTTCCGTAGTCGGTCTCAAGCCAGATTTCCAGCCCGCGGGCGAGAGCGTCGTTAATTATCTTGTCGAGCCACGCGAAATCGTAAACGCCCTTTTTCTTTTCCGTTTTAGCCCAGCCGGCTTGAAGACGAATCCGGTGGATTCCCAGCGGCGCGACGTACTCTTTGTATGTGTCCCAGTAAATATAGTCTCGGTCGAGCGTCTCGCAGCCGAGCGTCCAGTTCTGACCAGCTGTGATTTCTGTTACGGATTTCGGTCGAACCGTTCCCAGAACCTGCCAGTCGGCTCCGGGACTAAACGTAGTCTGAACCCGCGTGTCCGAGCGGTCCAGCATCTGCCCAAATGCGCTAACCGTTGTCAGGAAGAAACACAAAACAAAAACAGGAAATAATCTTTTCATGACGTTCAGCCCTCCGGCGTTACGATAACAGCTTTAAAACGAATTACAAAGTTTATTATAAACCAGATTGGAATTGATTGCAAGTCCTGAAAAAAGACGCCGCTCCGACCCGCTGGATCGCGGCTGTGTCAGCCGCAGAAGAAATCTCACGCGGAGGTGCGGAGAAGCGGAGGATGTTTGCGGGGGTTTTTTAAAGTGAAAAGCTGGAACGTACATCGCGTCCAGAATGGACGCCATTTCTATAACCGTCGACTTTAGTCTACGGGCTGCGAAGCCTACCCCCTCTCCTAATCGAGTCCGCCCCTTTTCAGTCCCTCCCTCACGCCAGGCGTGAGGGAGGGAATGAAAAGAGTATTTGTCGATCTTTTGTTTTGTAGTCGTCTCCTTCCCCGGAGGTTGAAAACCGCCGGTTATAGAAATGTAACCCCTTCGGGGTTAGAACGAGGGCGGCAGGGACTGCCGCGATCCGGCTCATCCATGTGCGTGAGCAGTTCAAAGCGTAACTACGTTCGCTTCGCGAACTCCGTTACCGCCTTCCATTAACCAATCGGTGTGAATCCGTCTAATCCGTAAAATCCGTGAACGGACTGACCCGCTCATAAGCTATGCATTTTCCTCTTGTACAAAAACCGCGTTGGCGATATAATCAGGGTACTGGAAATAGTCAAAGTACGTACACCTGTTAAACCCGAAAGGAGCTTATACATGAACTCTACCGCTAAAACGTTGTTGTTCTTCCTAATCGCTGCCTGCGCTGCGACGATTGCGGAAGCGAAGAATACGTTCGTCCTCTACGACCGGTTTCTCAACACCCCGGCGCTGTGTTATCGGCTCGACGACGGCTGGGGCGCTATGGGATTTATAAACTGGAACATCAAGGGCGATACGAAATTCGTGATGAGTACAATCCTCTATAACCCGTCGAAACATTACATCTATCAGGACATCGGGCCGTACTATGTCGAAAGCGTGCTGTACTTCCCGCAAATTCTCGCGCTGTATCAGAACCCGATGGCTTTTGCTCAGGATCTGGCAAATAAAACCAACGCTGGCATCGTCGTCCCCGGGCTGTCCAACTTTACCGTAACGGATGCGAAATGGACGCAGGACGTCCCGCAGTTTACCCGAATGATGGCAGGCGCGATGAAAAGCCCCAGCAACCAGGTCAGCGTGTTTGGATTTGAGGGTCATTTTGAATGTACGTACGCCGGGAAACAGTGCGAAGCCATC
>JAFSMW010000049.1 GCA_017447745.1 Thermoguttaceae bacterium | reverse complement strand
TGTTTTTATTTCCCACGTCTAAAGACGTGGGGATAAGAACAGAGCAATCAGAAGGTTTCGAAAAGGTTTCAAGACATATTCCCTTTCCATGCCCCCCAATTTTGAACGCACCCTTGAAAATTCCTAATTCCCCCCCCTCTTGACGAAAAATACGATTTTGATAGAATAAAACCAAATTTACACGCCATTGGAGGATATGCGAATGGTTAGCAACCTCATTGGAAATGAGGCGCCCCTTTCTGGGGTTGCGAGTTCGAATCTCGTGTCCTCCGCTTTCGCAATCGTTTGGAATTATCAAATTTCCAAACGATTTTTTTATGTTTTTTCCGTTCTACTCCTTGACTTTTTCTCTTTTTCCGGTTACCATATTATATGAGGGAAAGTTTTAGAAACGCGTTCGCGTCTCAATTGTTTTCACGTTTACTTAAAAAAGTCATGATACGTCGTTTACATTGTCCAATTTCTGCATACGCATTGATTTTAGCTTTTTCGTTTTTAAGCGTTTTGAGTTTCAGTCAACCGTTAAAAGCAGACGCCCCGCCGATTCCGAAAAAACTGACGCCCAAATCTCCAGAAGTCGTTGAAGCGCTGGATAAAATGTGCGCATATCTTGCAACTCATTATCAACAAGAGAACCGCGCTGGCGGCATGGCGCTGGCGGCGCTGGCTTATTACAAATATACGGGAGAAAAACATCATCAAATTTACGTTGATACGATTACCGCCATTAAAGAAAAGGCGACTAAAGAACCGAGTAACGGCGGGCTGGATATTTACGAGACGGGTCTTTCTCTGATCTTTTTAGTCGAATACGATCCCGTCGGCAACAAAGCGCTAATTGACGCGATTTACAAAAGTCTTTTGGATCGTCAAAAACCGCATGGAGGCTGGGGATATCTCGGTCGAGACACCGGGGACACGTCTCAAACGCAATACGGGGTTCTTTCCACGTGGACTTTACTCAAAGCGCGTCAGTCGGTTAGCATGCCCTCTGGAGAAAAAGCCATTGACTGGCTTCTCAAAACGCAGGATCCTGAAGGATGTTTTGGCTATCAGGGCGCCGTCGCAGAGAGAATCGGTCAGCCCGTCAAGCAGACGGAAACGGGGGTGTGCATGACAGCCGCCGCCTTGGGAAGTTTGTATATTCTTTCAGACGTGCTGAACATTGGTCGAGTCGCGCCTGTTGACAATGCGTTGCAGGACGCGTTAAAACCCGTTGAAAAGGATCTCCAAAGAAATTATCATTCTCCAACGCCGCCCAGAGCCGTTGCAGAGGTCAAACAAAAAGGAAACGAATGGTTCGACAAAAACTTCAAGGTCGAGTACTCAACCTGGCCTTATTACTATTATTATGCTGTTGAACGATATGAAAGTTTTCGAGAAGCCATGGACGGCGGTTCTATAGACCCCTCTCCGTACTGGTATAACGCTATTGCCAATAGAATCCTTACCAGCATGAGCAGAGACGGCGCAGTAAGCGACAGCTGCAACAGCGTCTGCGCCACTGCGTTTGCCGCATTATTTTTGATGCGCTCTACCAAACGATCTATTGAAAAAGACAGATACCTTGGCGGCGGCGAACTCATCGGAGGCAAAGGATTTCCCACAGACATGACCCGTTCCACGGTTCGAAATGGAAAAGTCGTTTCCAAACGCGCTCCAACAACAGCGGAAGAAATGCTCGAGGCTCTTAAAGATCCGGATAACGAAGCTCTGGAAGCTGCTGTTGATTCCCTTGACGAAATGCCGCCTGAGCTGGCAAAGGCAATTATGAGCCAAACCGCTCAACAGATTCAAAAACTCGTTTCCGACCCGAAACCGGAACGACGAACGGCAGCCGTCAAAGCTCTGGGTAAAAGCGGAGAACTGGATAACGTCCCGGTTCTGCTCTACGCTCTGACAGATCCGGACGAAACCGTTGTTTTGGCGGCGAGGGACTCGCTTTGCACCATCGCCCGAAAACTCAATGGCGGTTATGGTCCCATGGAAGGATTCGACGAACTTCAGAGAGACAAAGCCATTGCCAAATGGAAAGCGTGGTTTAAATCCATTCGCCCCAACGCGGAACTGGAATAAATCCTTCAAAAATTTTCGAAAAAATTTTAAAAATCCGTCCCGGGGGCTTGCAATCGATTAAAACATTTAGTAAAATTATATTAATCTTACGTAAAGGACGCGATTTATCAGGTACTGTTTTTGTAATTTTTCAGTACAGATAGTATTTTTGCCAGACGATAAATTTATTACCAAGGCATTTATTTATAATCGTTTACAATACGTAGATTTATTAAAAGCTTCACAGGAAGTTTAGTCGATGGCGGACATGCAGCCGTCAGAAGTCGAAGCTTTCCTGATGTTTTCCTCATCAACTTCTTTAAATAAGGAGACTATTTCATGTTGAAGACTTCACGTCGTAACTTTTTAAAGTCCACCGCTGTTGCTGGCGCTGGCATTATCCTGATGCACAATCTCGCCTCCGGCGAATCCCCGAACGAAAAGATTAACTTTGCCGCTATCGGCGTTTCCGGCAAAGGCGGTTCTGACACTCAGGACGCAGCCAACTCCGGCAATCTGGTCGCAATTTGCGATACAGACGCCAATAAACGCCGCGGCGCTCTGAAACGTTACGGCGACATTCCCGAATTCGCTGATTTCCGCGAAATGTTCGACAAGATGGGCGACAAGATTGACGCTTTCACCTGCTCGGTTCCAGACCACATGCACGCCCCCGCCTGCTTGATGGGTATGCGTCTTGGCAAACACTGCTTCTGTCAGAAACCGATGACCCGCACCATTTACGAAGCTCGTATGATGGCTAAAGTCGCCGCCGAAAACAGATGCTGCACCCAGATGGGCAACCAGGGCACCGCCAATAAATTCCTCCGCATTTGCGAAGCTCTTTGCAAGATCGGATTCCTTGGCGACCTGCTCGAAGCTCACGTTTGGACCAACCGTCCGATTTGGCCGCAAGGCGGCGGACGTCCGGCTTCGAAACCGGTTCCGGAAAATCTGGCTTGGGATCTGTGGCTGGGCGTTGCTCCCGAAAGACCCTACGCTGACGGATACCACCCGTTCTCATGGCGTGGTTACTGGGACTTCGGCACCGGCGCTTTGGGCGATATGGCTTGCCATACGTTCAACATGCCCTACGCCGCTTGCAAGCTGGCAGACCCGTCTTCCGTTGTCGCCACAACCTCTGGTCACAATTATGAAACCATGCCGCAGTGGAGCATCATCGAATTCCAGTTCCCGGAAACGACCGAACGCAAAGCTGTCAAGGCGTTCTGGTATGACGGCGGAAAGAAGATGCCCGCTGAAAAGATTGCCGGCCTGTTCGAAATGAAAGATGGCGAAAAAGTCTTTGCCAAGCTGCCCAATACCGGTTCCTGCATTTTCGGCACCAAGATCATCATGCTGGCTGGCGGCGACTACTGCGATCAGCTCTCGCTGTTCGACGCTCAAACCAAAGAAAAGGTCGAAATTCCTGCTGACCTCGAATGGGAACAGTCTCCGGGACACTTCCAGGAATGGGTCAACCATATCAAGGGCGGTTTCGATTCCAAACCGGGGCACTCCAACTTCATTACTTACGCAAGCAAGCTGACCGAAACGATTCTGTTGGGCAACCTGGCTGTCTACGGCGCTCCGGAAGCTGGCGTCAGAGGCGAACTGGTCGAATGGGACGCCGCCAATCTCCGGATTACCAACAATCCGAAGGGCAAAGCCGCCATGGAACTGCTGGTCAAACCGCAGTACCGCGGAAACTATCGCTTGGACTAATTTTTAGTAATTAGTAATTAGTAATTGTCGCATGCGCTCCTCTGACTAATTCTGAGGGGCGGACGATATTAGTTACGAGTTAAACAACTCATTCAGCCGTCGGTTTTCCGACGGCTGTTTTGTATAGAATGAATTCCAGTATATTGTTTGCTCAAGCCGCTACATCCTCGTCTACATCGGTCGTAATCCAATTCCTGTCGATATTGGGGCTTTTTTATTTGACTGTTATTACGCCCGGACCGGACTTTTTGGCTGTCGTTCAAGCCAGTTTGAACAAGGGTCTTAAATCTGGCGTTTGCACGGCGTTAGGAATCGGCTGCGGATTGTTGTTTCATTGCACCTACAGCGTGCTGGGAATATCATGGCTAATACAACAATACCCGATTGCGTTCTCTGTCATCAGGATTTTAGGCGGATTGTATATCGGGTATCTTGGAATTCAATCTCTGCGAAGTAAATCCATTGCCCCAATTGACGAGAATTCAAACGAACCCAAAGAAGAATCCGTTTTTAGCCGCGGCGGGTTTATAACGGGACTGCTTGTCAATCTTCTCAACGTCAAGGCGATGGTCTGGTTTATTTTCTTTTTTTCCAGCGTCATACCGGAATCGTTTGGGTTGTCCCTCAGAGCGATTTTCGCCCTTTGCTCACTCATAGGCGCAACTGTTATCTTTTGCCTTCTGGCTTTGTTCATTTCACAACAGGCAGTCAGAACGACTCTGCAAAAAATGGGAAGAGCCGTTAACATTATTATTGGGCTGGCGTTCCTGTTTATTGCCATCGACATTCTTTATGGGCTGTTTCAGTAATTGCCCCGGATTATTATACTGACAGAGCGTTACAATTCAGACATGCAAATAAACCGCAAGCGTCCCGAAACCTTACCCTAAAAACATCTGTTCAAACTCTTCCGCTTTTTTAGCCCACGAGAGTTCTTCCACGCGCTTTCGGGCGCGGCGCTGAGTTGACGTTATTCCCTTTTCAAGACGTTTTTTAAGAAGTTTAACAAACTCTTCCGGATTGTTGGCAACGTCCAAACAATCAGACCATTCCGCAGTGGACGGCAGATTTCTGGCAACGACGGGTTTATTAACCGCCAAATATTCCAGCATTTTCAGAGGCTGAATCTGTCGCGTAACATCGTTATCCAGATAGGGCATAATCAAAGCGCTCGATTCCATTGCCAAAGCCGGAAGCTGGCTATACTCGACAACGCCGTGAGAATACACGTTTTGAGGCGAAAAGAGTTCTGGAAACGGGTTTGCCTTCGGACCGACAAAAACAAACGAATCTTTTGGAAACGCGTTTGCGCAAGCTGTTACAATTTTGGGGTCAAGACGCTGATCGATCAATCCCCAATACAGAATTTTTCGACCGGGATACTGTTTGAGAAGCTTCGTTGATCGCGGACGGTTAAGAAACTGCTCGTCAAAACCGTGCTGAAGGAGAACGGAATTGCGGCCGGTTTGCTGGAAAATTCTGTCTTGCAAAGCGCGGGAAACGCAAATTATATCATGACATTTATCGATAAGTTCCGATTCCATCTGACGCAACGGCTTGGCGTCCATTTCCGGCCAGCAGGACCAGTCGTCAACGCAGTAATAAACCCATCGGTCAACCGGCAGTTCGCCAATCAGATCGCTGATATACGGCACGGTCGAAATTCCAATCACCGAGCCATTGTGCTTTTTCAGTTCCGGAATAATCTGCTTTATCAAAAGGGATTTATTGATTCGTCTTCGGGTATGCCCTCCAAACGACGGCAGCATTTTGGGATTAAGAACAATGGGATTGTTTTGATTCACAGAATTGGATTGTCCCCTGCCCTTTGACGCTCTAAACCAGCTGACAGCTTTTTCAAACGCGCGGCGAATTGTAACCCAGTTCAGTTTTAACGCTCGCGTTCCAATTGTATTGACCCACAACACGTCGTAACGATCCAGCAAATGCTTAATCAAATGCTGGCAACTGGACGGATGTCGTCCCCAGTCGTCTGAAAAAACCAGCAGGAGCGTTTTTGATTCTGTCATCTTTGGATTTGTCATTTGGATTGATAGTTAGGAGTGAGGAAGGAGGAGTGAGGAGTTATTGAGACGCTTGCGCTCGCTCCTCACTCCTCACTCCTCACTCCTAATTCCTAACTCACATACCGCCTATCTACATCTGTTCATACAGGCGCTTATAGGCGTCGTGCATTTGCCGCTGAGTAAACATTTCCAGCAATCGGGCGCGCCCAGCCTCGCCAAGCCTGACTGCCAGTTCCGGTTCTGTTACAAGCAGACGAAGGGCTTTGGCTAATGAAACGGGATTTCCAACCGGAGCGATAAACCCCGTCTGGCCGTTGACGACAACCTCTTTACAGCCGCCGGCGTCCGTTGTAACAATGGGAAGCCGGGCTGCCATCGCTTCCAAAAACGTTACAGGAATTCCCTCCGAAAGCGACGTGAGCAAAAACGCGTCCGCCCCTTTGAGCAGTCGGCTGACGTCGGATCTGGCGCCGACAAGAATAACTCCGTCTTGAAGACCGTGCTGGTTGATTCGCTGTTCAAGCAATTCCCGTTCCGGACCGTCGCCAACAATGAGCAGGCGAATATTGGACGTCGTCTGTTTTAACGCCTCGTACGTTCTCAAAGCGGTTCGATGATCTTTGATCGGGTCAAGCCGGGCAACCTGAATTATCGTAAAGGCGTCGTCTGGAATATTGAACTCGCGACGAACGGATTCTCGAGTGTCATTTTCGTTTTCGGAACGAAGGTTATCGTAAACGTCCGGATCAATTCCGTTGTAAATCACCTGAATTCGCTTTCCGGGATAGCCTTCTTTTTTATGAAGCGCTTCCTTGACCCGTTCTCCGACGGCGGTAAGAACGTCGTCGCGTCGATACAAAAATCGATTGGCAAGCCGGCGCTTCCAGCTGACGACGTCCGGATAGAATCGCCCATGTTCCGTCAGCAGGATTTTTGGGGTCTTCTTTCGCCACCTCGCTAACGACGAATAAAAATACGGCGTGCATTGATGAGCGTGAACAATATCAATTTTATACTGTTCAAACAGACTCGCCAACCGTTTGACGCAGGCTCTGTCCAAACCAGGCTGACGATTCAGACATTCGACTTTGTATCCCTGATCAATAAGCTGCTGCGCCATTGACCCGGCAAGGACGACGTTTTCAGCATCCAGACAAAAGAATACAAATTCATACTGACTGGCAAGTTCCGGATCTGTCGCCAGGCGATACGCCAGCGTTTCCGCTCCGCCCCAGTTGAGCGTATGAACAAATTGACATATTCTTTTCATCCCAGATACCATAACGTCTCCAAAGTCCAAAAACCAACGAACGTTCCCACAATCAAAATACTAAAAATTAACGACGGAATCTGTCGGCGAGTGAAATCAAAACCGTTCTTGATAACGTATGTCACATATGACGCGCTGTAAAGGCACAGCAAGGGCGTCAGCGGCAAGTGATAACGCGAATGCGCAAAGACAAGCGAATGAACGCCCCAAAACAGTCCGACAACGCACAAAAACAGAAGATGAACGCGCCATTGTTTTGGCGAAGCAAAAAATACGCCGAATACCGCGGTTGTGAAAACCAACGCGTAGTACAACATGACAATTCCAGCAACAAGAATCGACAGACGTTTGCTGTTCTCGGAGTCGATTCCCTGAACGTCGCCGTGAGCAACCAGCGCCGCTGTAGAGCGTTCCAGCTGCCAAAAGCACAACGCTTTCATTCCAAATCGCTGTAACGTCAAGCCAAGGTGTGACATCATAAACTCTTTGGCGTACTTGCCAGCCAGTTTGTCTTTTTGTCCCTGCGTCATTGGATCGACGTTTTCGTATCTGCTTCGCAGAACGTTATACCAGTTCTTCTCGCCTTCCTGATGAATGGCATCCCAGGCGCGATACATGGGCGTATACTCGTAGTTGCCCATCATGAGGTTCCGCCCTGACATGCAGTCGATAGCAGTTAGAGTTTTTTGTAGCTGCGTATTCCGAACAACCCACGGCGCAATCACTGCGCTGCTGACAATCAACGCGGCGGCGGCTGACGAAAGGCGAATCGTCCAGCGCGCTTTGACGAAAAGGAGAAAATACAAAAACACGCATGGAATCGCAAGCCATAAGATGCTTCTGGTCAACGCGCCCAGACCTAAAAACAGACCGCATAACGCGGCATTGAACAAAGCCGTCTTAAAAATCAAAGGACGACTCTCCCTGTTTTCGTCCGTTCCCTCGTTTTCCGCCGTCCCCTCGCTTTCGTCTGGAAAAAGGTTGACGGCAAAATAAAGCGTCAGGACAAGGAACAACGTGAATTCCGTTTCAGTCAGAATCATAAAATTCTGCATGACCATCGACGGATAAAAGCAGAACAGCCCTGCTCCGATTAACGCAGTCGTTTCATTTTTAAACGCTTTTAGACCAATTCGATAAATCAGCCAAACCGTCAAAAGGGCAATCAAAACCTGAAATATTCGAACTGACAGTTGAACGACAGCCGGATTGTCCGTTCCCAAAACTTTGTAGAATCCTGCAACCGTCCAAATGTACATCGGAGGACGAATGGACGACAAATATACATTCTTCTTAACTTCCATGCCAAAATTGCCGCTTTGGGCAAAATACTGCGCCATGGAATTGTAATGCTGTTCGTCAATAATCTGTAACGACGCGTTCCAGGTCTGGAACAAAAACGGAATTCTAACCGCCAACCCCGTCAGCAGAATAGTCAGCAGGATATATTTGGATTTCATTTCGTCCGCCTCCGAAACGGAGTTTCAAACGGTCGCTTGAGCCGAGTAAACCAAGGCTCTTCTTCCGGATGTATCGGATCAACCAGAATCGAAACGATCCCAGCCAGGTTTGCCGCCATGACGTCGGCGTAAATCTGATCGCCAACCATTGCGGTTTGACGCTTGTCCCATTTTTGCTCTCGCACAGCGCGAAGCAGCCCAAACGGCAGCGGTTTGAGAGCCAAGGCGCAAAACGGCAGCTGATGTTTTTCGGCAAACTCGCCGATTCGCCCCGGCTTGCCGTTGGAAACCAGACAAAGCCCGAAATCCGATTGACGCATTTGTTCCAGCCACTGGGCGCTAAACGGCTCCAGTTCCGTTTGAGAATACCGTTTGAGCGTACAGTCGACGTCCAACAACAGGTTTTTAATCCCGTTGTCGGATAAGAAATCCGGCGTCAGGTTGAAAACGCTTTCGACATGAATTCGGGCGGAAAACGGAAACATCTGTCTGTCTGAATTATATGTTACAAAATACGAATTTTATAGCGTCTTTCCCAAGTACTCTGCCAACGCGTCTTGCCAGGACGGCATTGCAGGCGCGCCGGTTGCATGGTATTTGGACGTATCTAAAACGCTGTAAAGCGGACGCGGCGCGGGAGCGTTCCATTCCTCTGTAGTGATTGCGTCAGCATGAACGGTCAGTCCTTCCAGACGGAAAATCTCCATTGCGAAGTCGTACCAGGTTGCCTCGCCGGAATTGACGACGTGATACAATCCCCACTTGCCGCTTTCCAGCAGATACAACGCCGCCGTTACCAGATGCGGAATATACGTTGGCGTGCAATGCTGATCCGCCACGATTTTCAGCGGACGTCCAGACGCGCCCAACCGTTTCATCGTTTCGACGAAGTTGCCCGGCGTGTTCTCACCCAGCTTGCCGTACAGTCCGCACGTCCGGAGAATCAAATGTTTTGGACACTCCGCCGCCTTTTGTTCGCCTTCATACTTGGTTTTCGCATAAACGCCTTCCGGGAAAACAGAATCCGTTTCTTTGAGCGGCTCCCTCTTTTGCGTTCCACAAAAGACGTAGTCCGTTGAGAAATGAACAAACGGGATATCGTAATAACTGCACAGCCGCGCCAGATTCCCCGGACCAAAGGCGTTGATCTTTCGGCAGATTGCTGGCTGTTCTTCTGCAGCGTCTACTTTTGTATACGCCGCCGCATTGATAACGCCTCGCGGCTTGAGCGCTTCAAACAGGTCGGAAAGCTCCAGAGCGTTGGTAATATCGCCGTCGGGCAAATCAAACCCTCGGGCGGAGTCGCCCAAGCGCCGCAGAAATTCGTTCCCCAGCTGTCCTTTGCAGCCAAAAATCAGGTATTGGGATTCCATATTAGTATTCTTTGATTTTCGGTTATATTACTCGATATTATCTTTATAAACTGTCCTATTATTATTGTAACCATTTTCACGATTTTGACAAGAAGATTTTTGGGAATTCTTACTCGCTTTGAGTAAAAAAACGTTCAATAATACAGCTATTTCTATTTATAAGGACATCTACTGGAAATGACGCCTTTTGTCAAAAGCGCCAAACACGGACATCATTTGTCATTTGACGTTTAACAGAAATAAATGAAACCTAATCAAACGTTGTATACTTTCAATGTCCAAATAATAAACATTTGGTCATCATTTAAAAAGGACGCTGCGTTCAATTAAAAGATGAATAGGCAATAGTTATTACTATCACTCCCGCTTACCGCTAATTACCATGCCTATTAATACTACTTATATAAACAGACTGCAATATGGAAAACTTTTTCGTTTGCCAAAAAGACATTCAGGGCGTTGGTATGGAACTGCAGTATTCCTTCAATGAACTCAACCGTTTGACGACTCGTCAAGCGTCATCGCTGCAATGCGTCGTCCAACAACGTCTAACTGAACCGTGGGACGCTTTTACGCGTCGGGCGCAACAAGCCTGTACGTCAGTCGTTTCTCTCGACGTCGTTGAACGCTATCTCGACAAACGAAAATTCTGTTCACTGGAATTCAATCTGGATGGACCGTTTCATTTCAAAGCGATTCCCTGCTTAAAAGGCAAAATATATTTCCCATGGACAAACAACTTGGGAATCACAGAATTCTATCAAGTGAACGTTTTTATAATTCAACGCCTGATCTTTCCTCAAATGGAATTGTTCGTTCCAATTGAAAACGAAAGCTGGATTCAACTCCACGGAACGTGGCAAATGCAAATTGACTCTTGCAATCGCTTATACTGGAACTGCGAAAACGGACGACTATCAAACGTTCTGCAATCGCCTGTTACGGTCGTCGAGCCCCCCGAGGAGCAATTCCAGAATCAAAGTACCCCTCCACAGATTTACGATGCATTGGATAAACCTTTTGAGTACGTCCAATCCCGCCGTCTTGTGCATTCGGGTCAATAACATTTCCCTGCAAATCTTCCGCTCCATTCTGATTTCCATTTGCAGGATCTCCAAGAGTAACTCCCTTTAACTCGCTCTGCTCAACCGCCTGACGCGTAAGACGAGTGGGAAGCTTTTCCGGCTTGAATTTATCGACATCCGGATTGTCGTCTGGCGCGTTATCGTCAAAATGAAGAGGCGTCGGTCCTGATCCCCCATGATTTGGACTGCCGAAACCGCCTTTATTCTTCAGCTGAAGCCAAAGCTGAATGCCTTGCTCGCAGTCGCCGTCCGGACAATTCTCTTCCAAAAACTGCTTCAACGATTCCAAATCAAGCTCTTCGTCAGACGGATCGATTTGAAATTGTTCCATATCCTCAAAATCGCCTTCTTTGAGTTTATCGAGCAGTTCCTGTAAATCGCCCTGATAGTCTTTAAGCAGATTTTCCAACTGTTCCAGCTGCTGGGGAGTGAGCTGAGACAAATCAGGAACATTGAGATTGTCCGGAAGTTTAAGGTTCTTCCACTCAGACGACTGGTCGCTCTTTTTCGGATTGCTTCCTTCGGACTCCTGCTCAGACCCGTTTTCTCCCGAAGAGTTGCCATTTTCTTCTGAAGGATCGCCATTCTCCCCAGAAGAATTCGGATTGTCGCAGTGCAAAGAATTTTGATTCTCCGATTCGGTTAATTTTTCGAGAGCTTTTTGCAGCTCTTTTGCCGCTGCTTCCTTTTGAGCGTCATTTAATTTATCCCAGTCTTTTTTCATTGCTTCAGACAAATCCATGGCGTCTTGAGCGTCTTGAGCGTTTTCCTCCGCCTGACGCGCCGCATCCTGAGCAGTCTTGTCAAGCTGCTTTTCCAAAGCGTCGATAGCCTCAAACGTATGGAGCGGGTCCGTTCCGTCGGCGTTGTCTGAAAGACGTCGAAGCGTTTGCAGCATTTGCTCTGCCTGCTGAGAATCGAGAATCTTTTCATTTTTCAGCAGTTCAATTTTGTTTTCAATTCTCTGAACGTCTTTTTCTATATAAGCTGTAGTTTTCACGCCCGCAGATTCCGCCGCAGGAATTGGTACGAGCGCAGCGCTGGTTAAAAAAAAGACTGACAGCAAACAGATAAACAACGGCTTTAGAACGCGAAATGGAATCAGTTCGCCCAATTTGTCGCGAATTGCAAGAGCGATCTCTTTCTTCTCCCAATGATGCGCTTCTGGAAAATACTCTTCCGCCGCCATTACGCCGCCGCAGGAAAACTGGTTATCCAGCCACGCCCGAACGGACGTCTCTGAAGGAACAAAACGTCCCGCCGCCCAATACGATACAACAGGAGCCAACACAGCTAAAAAAGCCGTCGTTCCCCAAACGATATAGGGATGCGAACTGAAAACGGCTGGATAATAAAAGCGCAAAATCGCTATTGCAATTCCGACAACAAAAAGCTCTCCTGCCAGAATATACAAACACAATCGATTTGCTGCGGCAATCCGAAACCGTCTTTGAGCTTTACGAACGACTTGATTGTACTCCATTGAATTCACTCCAGGGGAAGTATTTCGAGTTTAATATAAGGTCTCGCTATAAGCCACTATTCAATGACAGTAATTCCCTGAACCGAAGCCGGCCCCTGGGGGTTGCGATACTGCCAAACGACTTTTTTATCTCGCGTGATCTCGAACGCCATGGCTCCGTGGAAAGAACCGCGATTGGCGGCATAGTTCCCGATAACGAGGTTGCCGTTTTTCCTTTCGACAATTGGACACATCATTGCAATTTCGATTTCAGGAGCGTCCGACTTTTCGAATCTCCAGATTTCTTTTCCCGTTCGGTCAAAAATAATCACGTTATCCAAAAACGTTCCAGCAACCGTTCCGTCTTTCAAAACGCAAACGCCAAACGCTGCAGTACCCTTGTCGCCGCGATACGTTTGAACCAACTTGCCGTCGCGGGAATATTCTGCAATTACGCCCAAATTCTTTTGAGCAACCAGAATCGTCCCTTCCGGCGTGAGGCGAATGTTTCTCATGTTGTGATGAGAACCGATCTTTTCAGCGTACTGGCAGTCAAAAGACGAGACAACGTTTCCCTGCGGGTCAAGTTCAATAATTTTATTGAGCGTATTCCATCCAACGAGCGTATTGCCGTTATCCAAACGGATAGCAGAAAACACAGAGTCGTTTCGTCGATCTTCCGGACAGTAATGCATGACTTCTTTATTGTCCGGCGTCAGTTCGACAACAGAATCGCCGTCTGAAAAGAGAATGTTCCCGTTAGGCAAAATCATTCCGTCGCCGGTGTTGCCAACGTTTTGCGTATACGCCTTCGTTTCAACGCCGTCTTTGTCAATCGTCAGAATTCGACCAGTACAAGCCAGCATGATGGAAACGTCCAGCTTGCCGTCAATATACTGACTCTGCTTTGCCAATCCATCAGCGTGACAAACGCTCGACACACAAACCACAAAAAGCGCCGCTGCTATCGCGACAGCATTAAATTGTCTTAACATTTTCAATCCCTTCTTTATACCCTTTCAGGTTATTCCTTATCTTTATCTTTGTCTTTTTTAAACAAACGCCCAAAGAACCTGGTAACTCTTTCAGTTCCTTTCTTAACAGCTTCTTTCGCCTGTTCGCCAACGGAACCAGACCAGAGTTCTGAAATGCCTTCTTTCATATCCTGAATGCCTTCTGCCATGCCTTTTTGAAACTGATAGCCGAATTTGGATTCCTGTTCTCGTTTACGTTGTTCTTCCTGTTCGATTTCTTCTCTTTTACGCCGTTCCAAATCCGCCATATAAGCTGACATCTTCGGCTTATCCTCCGGCTGCGGCTGAGCAACTTTGTATTCCTCTTCGTCAGACTTCGGCGGTTCGATTCGTTGTTCCTGACTCGGGTGAATTCTTCTTGGAGCCATTGGTCTTGACGCTGTCGGTTTAGGCGACGCTTTGGACGTTGTCCGCTGCTGAGCTGGAGTTTGCATTGTCCTCTGCGCCGGAGCCGGACGTCGAGCGGCTGGTTTTGAGGTTGGAGCGAAATTAGCAGGATTAACGTCTGATTTTGGCAAGGGGTTTGGTCGTCTGAAGTCGGAATTGCCCCCTAACTCCTCTGTCGGCAACGGCGGAATTTCCGTCGTTTGATGAAATCCGGTTTTACTTGAAGATGGAACTGGTTCCGGCGCGGGCTGCGGAATCGGCGGAATCGGACGAGGCGGAACTGGCGGAATGGGAGCGGCGTCCTGGAAGTCCAGAAAAACGTCCGACACCGAAACCGTCTTGGCAGACGGCGCTGGCTGTGCGGGAGCTTCCGGCTTATATTCTGGAGAACTGGCAAAACGATTATCCTCCTGATGGATTTCCGGCGTTGGCGTTACAACGTTAAATTCTCTATCCAGATAAACATCCGACCCGATGCAGCAAAGCAGGACGGTTGAATCGTCAATTCGAATCTGATGTTCCTGTCGAATGCGTTCAACCAGTTCGCCATACTGTTCGGGAGTCTGATTCCAGAACTCACGCCAATCCGGCGCGGAGCCGTTTTCGCACTGCGACAAAATCCATTGTGACATCGCGTCTGTCGCCAGAATAATCCAGTCGCCTTCCGGAGCAATAAAATCAATCGGAACGAAACTGGCGGTTAAATCCACGCCCAGATTGACGCTTCCTATCAATGACGGCGTCGAATCAAAATCCTCTGAACGAACAACCGGAATGGATCGAACAAGCCGTCCGGAATGGAAATGCAGAAAGCACGCATCGCCCAATGCGTATCCATAAATTCTGAAAAAAGGCGAATCCATTGGCACGTCGTCGTCCAAATCGTTCGGGATTTCAAAGGACTGATCAATCGTCGCCCAAACAAGCGTTGCAAAAGCCCCGGACGCCATTTTGGGTTTTTGATACCATGACAGATTGTTTACATCGATTCCATTGATCCATTTTTCACGAACGCTTTCCAGCCATTTCGGAAAATTAAAATGATCCATCGGGTCAGGAACGCACTCGATTACGCTCTGACAAAGTATATTTGACCACGAACTGGAAAACAGGGAACTTGACGCCCCGTCAGAAACGACAACCACGTTTTGAAGGTCGTCTGCTCGCCAGGCGTCTTCATTCACTCCGTTTTGCGGATCTTTCGGATGGGAAAATCCCTTGAAAACAAACATGATTTATTAATTTTGTCTGTAATTTACAAACTGTATCTTGAAAGTTGTTGGATTGTTGTTTCACATTCCAAACGTCTGCGTTCGTTAACGATTATTTCAGATAATCTCTCAACGCAACCCCGGCGCCGCCTGAGTGCCCATGTTCAGGAACTGAATCAAACAAACCATGTCGGCGTTAAACGCCATTCCACGCGCCCCGCGCTGAAGCGGAAGCCCTTCTGCTACGGCGTGATTGAAAAACGGTTCCGGCAATATGCTCGACATTTCATAAAGGTACTGCGCCAACATGTCCGGTAGTCCGTACGGATTGGCTGGAAACATGAACCCTGGCGCCGGCGTCGAAGAAAGGTGACAGTTAAACAGCAGGACGTTGCCGTCGGCTGTCGACAAACGCGTCAGCGCCTGAGCGTACGGACGCGGGTCGCCGTCTTGCGATTCGCCGTCTGTAATATGAACTACAATGGGCGGAAAGCTGTATTGATGCTGACTTATCCACGCGCTGAGCGTTTGATGAGCCGTGTAAAGCATGTTGCACATCGGCGTGCCGCCCTCACAGCACGGATCAACCCAAACAGGACATTCGTTAGGAATTTCAAACATCTGTCCTGTTGTCGGATCCTGAATGTACTGAATTCGCTGCTCAATGCGAGCGGGATTCATTCCGATGTCTCGAATGGATACAATCGGGCTGCCAGCTAACGGTCCCTGCAAGACGGGAGCAATGATCGGCTGACCGTAAGAATTGGTGCGGTATCCAAAAACGCCGATGTCCATCCAGTCCTTGATTCCCTGATCTCCAGAGGCGCGAATTGTCATATTTTGCAGCCACGAATTAATCGCGTTGCAAAGCTCGTCGCATTTACGCTGCGGACTTCCGCCCAAAGGCTCGCACATTGAATATGACTGATCCAGCAGAAACAGGAAACACGCTTTGTTCTGCCGGCTGATTTCCATTTTGTAAGGCATAATAATAAACAGTTAGTTGTAAGGGACAAATTAAACTATTTCAAAACTTCCTGAAGCTGGGGAAAGACTTCCGGATCTGTAAACTGTTCAGCCGCTTTAATCGTTCCGGTAAACGAAAAACCTGAGACGTTGTTCGTTTTTCGGTGCACTTCCATTTCATTGCATTTTGCAACAAAACGCTTCCAGGCGTCTGAACTGCCGACGTTATCCAGCAAGAGCTTCCGTTCCTTGTTGTACGCATTTACCAGTCTTTTTGCCATTGTAGAACGCGGAGTAACAACAAAATCTTCCACGCGATACATAAGCTCATTCTGGTCTGAGTTTTTCATTTGACTGGCGTCTGTAAAATACTTGTATCCGATAATTTTTTGGTTATCGTCGTCCATAATCGTTTTAAACGCGCCCGTGAGTTCAGTTCCGTCTCTAAGTTTGGCATAAAACGTCATGGGCGGTTCGTTAAGCGTCTTCTCCGCAATGCCGGATTTGATTAAACGGGTTATCTCGCTTTTTAACGCTGAACGAACTGCCGGATCATTGTTGGACTCGAGAATTTTTGCAGCGGCGCGAACTTTGCCGGCAACTGATTTTGGAGCATCGTAGTACGCCTGAATCTGCGATTTAACAGACGAACTGATTTCAGCAGAGCCGCCGTCTGAACTTTCGCCCAGTTCTTCATACTGCTGCTGCCATTGACGATATTTACGCTTTTGAGAATCGTTGAGTTCGTCGGAATTCTTAACCCGTTCCAGCAGCGTCCCCAACTTTTCTTTTTGACTGGCGGCTGAACCCGACTTAAGAATCCGTTCAATGTCTTCCTCTGACGTATAAAACGCACAGCGATTGAGCATCATGGAAATATTCGCCTTGACCTCGATAGACGTGTAATTCTCGTATTCGTCTTCCAGCTGTTTGCAAAAGCGGGCGCACACAAGCCATTTTTCCTCGTCAAACGCATTTCGAGCGTCAATTAAAATCTGAGCGGCTTCGTTCTCTTTTTGCAGACGTTCGATTTTAACTTTAACGTCTTTCTGCAACGACGTAATCTGGCGAATAACGCGATCCTGAGAATCCGATCCGCTTTTAAGCGTATCCAGGAAACTTCGAATGGCTCCTTGCAGTTTAATCAGCTCGTCAATTTTTTTGCTTTCCAGCAGACGCTGCGATTCCAAAAATTCCTGAGTGTTGAAGAAAACGTCTCCCCACTGTCGGGAATAATCCGGCATCTCTCCCCAGACGGAGCTTTCAGTCGACATGCCCAGGACGACTTTAGGCGTTGGGCTGTTTAACAGGCTGTCTTTCGCCAAAACGTCTGACGCGTTGTCAAGAAACTTTAATTCCCTTGATGTAACTTCGACAATTGCTTTCGTCTGATCAAAAAAGTCAGATTTAACGTCTGGCTTCCATGAACGAACGAGCGACATGTCAAGCAAAGCCCAAATGGTCAGCAGAGCCAACGGGATCGCGCCCAAAACTATAAAAAACAAACTTTTCATGATTAAAAATCCATATGGTAAATTCTATTTCAAAAACAAAAACATACGATTTACTGAGCAAGCATCATTCCCATGTCTCCTGGAGTCAGCTCAAAATAAATCATATATTGCTTTTTCGATTCTACTTTATTAATCGTTCCCCAACCGGTCTCAAACGTTTTTTCCGGATTGTCTTTATTGACAAATCGGAATTTAACCATACATGTAACAGTTTGAGGGATAATGTCAAAATCGCACTTCGCCTGGGGATCGGAAGATGCGGGTTTGAACCTCGATACGGTTTTTTGGTCAAAGGACGACACTTGAATCATTTGACATTCGATAGAATAATTCTTCTGCAAGACGTTTCTGAATCGGTTGTACGATTGCGGATCTTTTGTAACGCCGGCGTTTCTGCACACTGCCACAACAGAGCCAATAACGCCCGATCGAATCATCGAGTACGGTTTAACGGTCGGTTCCGTCCAGACGCCTGCAAAGTGATTCTGCTGACCGTCGTCAGTAAACATCAAAGCTGACACGTTCATTTTCGTTTTGCCAGAATCAGACGCCGCAGGAGCGTTCCCCGCCGACTGCTGACCCGGTTCTGCTTTTTTCTCTTTAGAAGATGAATTTCGAGGTTTGATCCTGACAGTCTGCGGTTTCTCTTGTTCCGTTGGTTCTGCAAAAGGATCGAGAATTACTTCGTCTTCCGAATCGTCGTCTGTTGACGGCGGAATCGGATCTTTCGCTGGGGCAGGCTGCTGCTCTTCCGGAACAGGCTGCTGATCAGCCGGAGCGTCTAACGTTGAATCGTCTTCAACTTCCGTTGGCGGCGTTTCCGGTTTTGTAACAACAAAGGGATCCAGATCGTTGTTATCGCCATCCGCCGGCAGAACGTCTGAAGGATCAGACGCCGGGTTCTCCTGCGCCTGAGCCTGAGTGACCAATTCTCCTGTCGGCAAGCTAAGTTCTCCGTCAAAGCCGCCCGGGCGATAAAGAACAAAAGCGCTCTGCTTGAGATGAGTCAACAAATCCGTCAGATTCTTTTGCGCCTGAGCGTCCGCCTTTTCCTGCTCGACAGCTTCCAGATTAGTTAGACGTTCAATTTCCTTTTCCAGCAAACCGTAAACTTCATTGGCTTTGTCAATAACCAGCTTTCTTTGACGTTCATACGCTTCAACCGCCAACCGATGGTCTTCAACCGCGGTCTGGTACTGTTCGTCTGTTTTGAAATCCTTTTTATTGGGAGCGTCCGGAACGGTTTCAGCAATGGGAATTCCAACCATGACGCCCATTCGGCTGGCGCGCTTTTTCTTCGCGTTCTCCGGGACGTCTTTTCGATTGTACTCACGCAGTTCATATCCTAATTCTTTGTACTCAATCTGACGCCGTTCCAAATCAGACGCGGCTTTTTTCTTGTCGTTTTTATCGAAATGAACTTTCTTTCCCTTAACCGATAAAACCATTTTCACGGTTGTCGGCTCCGATTGAAGACTGACGTAACACTCGTCCAGAACCAACGCTTTTTCCAAATCCGTCAAACGATATTGCGTAACCGGATTTTGCGGATCAAAAACGTCGCCAGCGCCCCAGCGAACAACTTTATTTTGAAAGACAAAAAAGCCGGGACCCAGTTTCAAATTGGGAATATTGACCGAGTCAATCAATCCCGCCTCAACGAGGTCTAAAACGCCGTTTTCGTCCAGCGGACGTTCAATTGTCTCTGACGGCAAATTATACGCTTTGCCCTGAACGCGTTTCATTGGCTCTCGCAACAAATCTTTAATTGACGCAATATCCTGATCTGTTTGGGGCGGAAGGGCTGACAGCTTCGTCATAACGCCAGGATTCTTTTTCACCTTTGACATAATCGTTTGAGCCATCGAATCCACTGCGTCCTGCTCTGGATCGCTCTCGTATTTATCGCCGTATTCCGGGGCATCGTCCCAGACGATCGGCTTCGGGACGCTGTTAGACATCTCGCTATCCGAATTGTCTGCCTCAGACGTAACGCTGTCTGTTTTGACTTTATTTTTTATCGCCTGATTTTCTTTTTGACGTTCCGATTCAGCCTTCTTTTCAAGTTCAGAATCGGCAGACGCTTTATCGACCTGAGCCACATCTGTTTTAATAAACTGACCGTCTTCCTTATTGGGAAACATCAAATCCCAATTAATTAAAACCAGAAGCGTTATAAGCAGCGCCGCGCCAAAGGCGATGCACAAATACAAGGTTTGCGTTTTATTGAGCGCAAACTTCTTTTTTGAATCTGTCGCAAGCGGCGGGGCGGCGATTTCGTTTGGATCGTTTGTTACAGGATGAACAACGCTTTCCCGCGATCGAACAATTCGATTGACAAGCGTTCCCAACGTCGACCGGGATTTAGCCCATTGACTGTCTTCAAAAAAGCTGACCGTCTTCTCCCAAAGACGCTCATTTCGAGGACTTGTCGGCGGTAAAAACTGTTTGAATCCCTTTTGAGCGGGAAAGAGAACGGCAAGCAGCTTCTGTAAAAACTCTTTTCTCTTTTCCGGCGCGCGTTCTTGAGATTCCTTTTCCGGCGCTGCTACGGCGAACTCTGAAACGAGCTTGAACATCTGATCGTCCAACGCCTCGTCGTTCCCCGTTCCCTCTTCCTGAAGTTCCAAAATGGACTGCGCCGCCGCCTTAAACGACGTCCAACTGTTCGCCCGTTTCGCGTTCTCTTCCGACATCAAATGAGATCCGGCAGTAAGCGTTTGGACGTAATCGTCAAATTCCGGAACGAAATCCTCAAACCGGGTTGAAAGTTCGTCAAGCTTTTTCCCCATCGCCGAAGAATTGGCGGGATATTCCGAATAATAACGCTCAGACCCGAATTTGTACAAGTCAATCAGGTCTCGCATTGTCAACTTTTCAACCCGATTGTTCAAAAAGGCGACGTCTCCGCCGTGATAAGCGACGCATTGCGTCAACGCAGCAACAAGCGGCAAACGATATTGCTGAACGTAACGATTCCATAACGCGCCCAGGCGAGGAGGATCCAGCTTTACCAGCAGCTTGGACAGCAGAGCCGTTTGCGTTCCCTCAAAAATCGTTTTTTCACACTCCGGAGGAAGCAAGCCGTCCGCGTCTATGTGACGCAAAAGCATTGTCATCTTGGCAGACTCAGAAGCGTTGCCCCATGTCAGCCAGGAACCAACCAAATCTTTGGGCAGCGTTTTGAGCAGATGAAGTACAACCAAATTGGACTTGGGATCTGACGACTGCGTGCCCAGCAGTTCCAGAATCATTAAATGCGCTTGCGTTCCAACAATCAGCTTTAGTTTCTCTGCAACGTTGGTCTCGTCAATGTCGATTTGAGAAAGCCCCTGACAAAATTGCTTTTGAAGCAACTCCGCCGCCGCAGGACTTTGACGCCAAATCGGAACGACGTCCGGGCTGAACGAGCGGTTAAGATATACAACGTCAGCAGGGTTTTGCTGCGAAAGAATTCTCAACGTCAAACCAATTTGATGAGTTAACACAAACTCCGTAGCTATTACAGAGTCCGGATTCCCTCCCGGTTTAAGACCCATTGCGGCAGAAAGCTGCTGAAGCGCGCTTGCGCCTGCCCAGGAACTGGTCTTCAGACGATTGATAATTGTTTTGGTATAAGAACATTCGCCCTTGTCCGACAACGGATATTGAACCGATTCTCCAGGCAGAGCTGGCAGGTGCACCGCCACCGGTTTGGCGCCAAACGAACTGTAACGTCCGGTAAAAACGTTGAAGATGAAATGTCCTGAATACATTTCAGACGACATATCGTTCTTCATCGGATGGAAAAACGTCGTTGCACACAATCGCCCAGGGAAATCCATCGGAGCGCTTTCGTACGTGGAAAACGCCGCATGAGTTCCCCATCCGCCCGGCGCCAGACGCAATAATCCATAATAAAACAGAGCCGCCGTATCGGAATCGGCAACCAGGATGATCTTTTTCGACGCGTCTTTCCAAACCGACATCGCCCCGGCAAAGAACTGCTCAAACTGTTCCGGGCGAACCGTCTTTTCCTCGCCGTCGACGGTGGTTTTCCATTCAGCTTTCCCGCCAATCCAGTTTTCAAAAATGGAATCGGAAATCGGACTCCCATCTGTCAGCGGTGTAACAGTTGACATATCCAGAGTCGGCAGCGACGCGGGAATGTCCGTTCCGTCTGCTGTGCGCCAGAAACTGGATTTATACATCTGCAAAACCGTTCGGGTCATCCAGGGCTTTTCCCCATCGCCGTAAAGCACGTGAGCAAAATACGCCCCTGGTCGTCCGGCAGAGTCTTCTTTTCTGTACGATACGCATCCAATTACCGGTCTGCCGTCTACAGAAGGAAGATAGAAGAAACGCCGCGGCAATTTCTCAGCGTCAAGGTCCGAAAGAGAACCGTCGACAGAAAGATGATAATACATCAGCGACTCGACCGCCGTATAGATTTTACGCGCGTCTTCCTTCGGAGCTGAAGAACTTCGAACGGAATAGCCAAGCGGAACTGACGCTCGTTCTGGAGCTTTATCATTTTCAGAACTGAAATACGACGATCCGCAAGTACAATGCGTTATATATAATTGATGTATCATATTACCAAATCCAGCCCTTGGTTCGTTTTTCCAACTGTCCCAGCGCAAACGGCTGAGTATAAATCTTCGTAAATCCGAGGTCTATTTCCGCCCAAATAGAAATAAATCCCTCGCTGGCTTCGTATGACTGCGTATACAGCCAGCTCCCGCCAGCCGCATCCCACTGTTCTCGAGTAATTTCCAGCTTATCGATAAAAGCGATGTCCGAATCGTCCGGACGGTCCGCCTCTGTAAGCGGACGCTTTGTAACGCCCAAAATGCAGACGTCGGAAAATCGCGGGTGCGGCCACGTCCAGCGCAGACGATATTCGCCCTTGGACTTGTCTGACAGGATTATGCCAGCGCGTCCCATGGCGGCTTTCAATCCGACCACGTCCAATGCTACTAAATGGTCGTTAGCCCAACGGACAGCCTTTTTAATGTACGGCTCGTATCGTTCTGAATAATCCCGAAAAATGCGGGCGTCGAAAACCTGAACAAACGGCGCCGGGTCGTTATTTTTAAGAGCGTCTTCAAGCGGTTGAGCTTTCTCTACCAGGTCTTTGGATTTATTGACGTACATCGTCCACTGTTTCGGCAGCGGATAATCTTTCATCAACGGGTCGTTAATCAAACTGACGACTTCCTCTCGAGCGTCTCGACCGATGGCGTCCTGCAGCTTTTGGAAAATGTTTCGTCTGCCGACGGCGGCGTTATACCGCTCTTCCCATTGAGCCACCTGCTTGCAGCCGCTGAGAACCCGCCCGTTCCACGCCTCCAAAATAGCGGCGTCCTGTTCGTTCAATGGCAGATTCTCCGGAATGGCAAGAATCTTTTTGACGTACTTGTAACGAGATTCCGCCAGTTCAACCCGAGGACGAAATTCCGGCGGGATAATCGTCTCGCACTGAACCTTTTTCACCATCTTGTACGCTTTATGAATGGCAACCTCGTCGTCTGGCGTCTTCCGAATTACGCTAATAAGATGATCCAGATTTAACACGCGCACTTTCGCCGCCTCAACTCGAGGTCGAAGCGTATAAATATACTCTTTGGGAAGCTGAGCGGCAATCTGAACAATTGTCCGTTCGCCAGAATAACACATTGTTTCCCGGGAGGAAGAATTGTTGACCGACTGCGCCAGTCTGTCCAACAGCTGCACCCGTTTTTTGGCGTCGAAATACCATTTCATATCCGCCTGGGGCAAAGGAGGAACCCCCGGCTGAGCTTTACTCATAATGGTATCCCCTGTTTGAGTAACGCGGCGGTCAATGGTTTCGTTGACAACGCGAGGAATCGTCCCCCAGCTTTCCATTGCCTTTTTGGCGCAAACTTCTTCATACGCTTTTTGAATAGCAGGCTTGAGATAGTCCGGAGCGTCAAGAAAACGACCGCGCTGATTGAGCGCGTCAACCGCTTTGGAATAATCGCCTGCCTTGAGTAACGCCTCAATCTCTTTATACGGATTGACCAAATCCCACAAAGACGGAACCGCTTCCAACGGACCGGGCGCGTACCGATAAAACAGCTCTGACGTCAACATCCGAACAGTGTCGTTTGGAAACTTGAGCAGCGCTTGAACCGTAGCGCTCTGCTGCGGATTTTGGAAGTCCTCAGTCCGGAAGAGGATTTTATCGTTGCCGGTTTGTAACACTGCTCTGTCCCACAACGTCGGATCCAAAGACAACGCCTTCAAACCAAGGTAAATAACGATTGTCGAATACCTGTCCAGTTCCGGCGACAACAGCGTGTTTTGACCTCGTTTGGGATGCTGATACGGCTGAACGCCGATTTCCAGATTCCGGCGACCAAACAGACCTGGGACGGACATGCAGTCGTAGTCCACCAGCTTCAGACGTCCTTCCGGCGTAACGATGATGTTGTTATGCTGCAAATCGCCGTGCGCCACCTGAGCCTCGGTCAGTTCCCGAGTTAACGACAGCCAGCAGTCCGCCGCTGCGGAAAGAGCGGCGCCGTTGCGCTCCATACATTTTTTGTTCACCCATTTGAAAAGCGTATCCCCTTCAACCCAATCCATCAGGATCATGGGATACCACCGACCGTCTGTACATCGAATACTGTCGTCCAGATACTGGAAATTGACAAGGCATTTCATCTTTCTGCCCTTGAGGTACTCGTACGTACGGAAATAGCGTTCTCGTCGTTCCGGCGATTCCGTCGAAAAAACGCGAACCGCCTGCAGCGCTCGATTGGGATATATCGCCTTGTAGACAACCGCAAACGCCCCTGCCCACGGACGGGGAAGGTTCATTTCGTTTCTCTCAATTTGACATTGCTGAAGTTGAACGTCGCGAAACGCTATCTGCGGTCGCTGAAGCATTATACTGAATTGTGAAGGCGCTGGCCAGGACATAATTAGTTAGTTAAAAAAGTTGTTAGTGGTTAATGTTGGTAAGACGCTTGCATAATTACTAATTACTCATTACTAATTACTAATTGCTACAGCGTTGGGAATCCGTTCATTTCCATGACCCAGTACAGGGGTTCTGCCAAACCAAACGGAGACAGGGTTCGAACAGCCAGGTCGGTTTCTCCGCTGCCTTCCAAACCTACGGCTGTCATGGGGAAGTACATGTGTCGCCCGCCGAAAAGCTTTTTAATCTGAGCGTCCATGTCCCAATCAGGCCAGATGTCTTTTCGAAGCTCGTCAACCAAAGCGCTGCGCTGCTCAATAATTGACTTGGAAAGCCCTTCGCCAGTCGGGTCGATTTTTTCCATGTCGGAATAGAACTTGGCAGCTTTGCCCCAAGCGTTTTCCCAGTTGGGAATGGTTGGCAGCAAATCGATTTTCGTTAAGCACAACGCAATCGGCAGACGCAAAGATCGCCATTGCTGAATCTGCTTTTGCGTTCTCAAATCGGAATTGAACCGTTCCAGAGCAGCCGCCTGCGGTTCCCACGGATACGTTGGATCAATGAAGAACAAAAACGCATCGGACGCCAACGCCCGCTGACGGCGAAAGTCCTCTGCCGCAACGTCGGTCGTTACTTCTCCGGAATAGTCAAATACAGACGTCAAAACCTTCGTTCTGCCCAACGGGTCATGGTCTGTATACTGGAACATCATCGGATACGGGATTCTGTCCCGCTGCGTTGCAGGCAAAAGATGACGTTTGTTGACAAGTTCGTCTACAGACGTTTGCAGGTCTTTTGTCGCCGCCGTTGGAACGATAACCATGTCTTTCGACTGGCTGGAATACCCGTTGTTGAGCTGCCAGTAAAGCATTGTCATCCAGAACGTTTTCCCCGCCTGCGGAACGCCCAACGTCGGAATGCTCAGTTTAGGCAGTTTCTGATACTGAGTTCCGTACGCGAAATTGCACAACCGCTTGGGCTTGGACGTCATTTGATGAGTGCACACGACTGTCCCGCCGTTTTCGTCCGGCGCTGGAACCAGTTGAGGATCAAATTGATATTTGCGACTTGCAGCCGCGTATTCTTCCGGATTCCGCAGAGCCTGGACTTCTCCTTCTGTCAGGCACATCGGGCACGTGTTGCGATATTTCGCCCGCTGTCTCATAACGCCATTGAAATACGCGAACAATCCCCACGCCAAAAGAACCAAAAGAACTATTCCCAGAAACGCTCGAAGAAAATGCTTCAAACGAAGATATTTGGTTGCTTGCAAACTGAACTTCTGGTTATCTTCGTAGACGGTTTTCATCGCTTCCCAATCTTCATTAAACGCCTTGATCAAAGCTTCTGACTGTCTGACGTAAATAGCATTGTTAATAACCGCCTTTCTGTAAGCGATAATTTCACGATACAGTTCCTCTCCCTGTTTTTGATCTTTATCGGAAGGAATGGATTCATTAAACGGCTTTTCCAACGCTTTGCGCGCGTTGCGAAGTTCAACAGTCTGCCCGTCTGCCTTTTCCTGAAGTTTTTCTACGTCCTTTTTAAGCTGTTCAATCTGTTGAGCAAAGGCGACCTTGGGAGAAGTTCCCTCGACCGTCATATCCAACGTTGCCATATAAATCTGCTTGCCAAAAATAAAAGTTATCAACGTGGCAACCGCCAAAAAGATGATAAAGCCAAAGAGAACTTTTGACAATCGCATTTTTCGCGCGCGACCGCCATTGAGCCATCGACGCAGCTCGCGACGCTTATCAAGCAGAACTGCCGCAAAGAGTATTGTAAAAGCAATCAACCCCGCCAGCCAAAACCAGCGTTTATCAATGCTGAGCATTGACGCCAGCTGCGAAATGATTTTTGTTCCAGACTCCAATTCGTAACGCATCTGCTCGCTTTCACGTCTGGCTTGATGGAGTTCTTTCCAACCAGAATGCAGCTGCTTCACTCGCTCTTCCATACGTTTGGAATTCTCCGACATCTTTTCTGCCAGAGGCTGCATTTCCTCTTTGAGCATAATCCCGATGTTCTTCGCCGCCAATCGGCGAGAGCGTCCGAAACTGCCGAAATCCGACAAAAACAGATTCATCGCAGAAGCGCTGTCTGCCGCCTGATTAAGAAGTTGAATTTCGGAAGAATAGTATTCCTCCTGAGCTTCCAGACGAGTTTTTTCCACAATCAGATCAACATACGCCGCCGCCATTGAATCGATTTCCTCTTTCTCTTTTTTGGAAAGACGAAAAGAAACGTCTGCGGATTCGCGCTGATGCGTTTCCGTTGGCTTGACATCCTCCGGCTGGGAAGTTTCCGACTTAGCATTTATCGGTTCCGCAACGGGCGCTGGCTGCGCCTCGGTTAACGGAGCCGCCGGACTTTCTGACACAGCGGAATTCTCTGGCGTTACTGGCGTTTCCGGAACTGCCGTTTCAGCAGGCGTTTCCACAGCGGCGCCAGGCTGAGCGTCCAACGCGGCTGCCGGAGCCGCAACATCTTGAGCAAATCCGTACGAAACCAGAATTGCAGACGTCAAAAACAAGGCGGATATGTAAAGTCTCAATGAACGAACGTTGTTGAGGAAATACTTCATACGATAAACAGGGTGTAAAGTTTAGAATTCAATTATGCAGATTGCAACTTATTCTATATATTATAACGCAATAGAGCGTATTTGCAAGACGCCGCCCCAAAAATCCGCGGTTTCTTTATAAAAATTTTTAGAAAAATCCGATTAGGAAAGATAAACTGACAATACGCCGTCTTTATTGCCAGATTTTACTGACGATTTCTTTGCAAATATACCACAACAAAGAAAACGTAAAGAGCCAAAATACCGTTTCTTTTAGAACCGATTTGAATTTCTCAATCGCGTCTCTATTCCAGTCTTTGGGAGCGATCGGCGTAACAGATCCGCAATGCGGACACGCATGCGCGTCTTTGGCTATCGGATACCCGCAATGCTGGCAGCAAATCCTCTTTTCTGGCATAATTCCTCCTAAAAGGAATTATATTCATTTCGTCAAATTGACATCAAAAGAGGCGTTTTTGAGAACTTGCAGTGCGCTTTCCGGAACCAGCCCGTCAACCGATTCTCCTGCGCTCAGACGTCGTCGAATTTCTGTCGAACTGACTGCCAACGGCTCGGCGGAAATAACGATGTCAGGAGTGTAAATTCTTATATCTTTTTTTCTTCTCGGTTTATACAATTTCTCGCCGCGGCGATTGACAAGAACCAGCTTCATATTGGCGGCAATTATTTCCGGGTCTTTCCACGTCGAGAGCGTGTTGAACATGTCCGTACCCAGAATCAGATAGAGTTCCGCGCCGGGATATTTCTTTTGCAAATAGCGCATTGTATCGACTGTAAATGACGTTTTTCCATTGACTTGCGCTTGCTTCATTTCCCAGTCGGAAACAACGATTCTGTCGTCGTTCAAATCCGCCATCGCGGCTTGCGTCATTTTCAAACGAAGCTCGTCTGAAAAAAACGCGCCGTTTTTATGGGGAGCTTTTCCCGCCGGCATGACAACAAGAATATCCAGTGGAATCTCTTTTATTGTCATCTGAGCAATTTCGACGTGTCCGAGATGAATCGGGTCAAAACTGCCGCCGAACAATCCGATTTTTTGAACGTTTGACATCGTCTGTTCTTTCCGTTAAAAATACGCACATTTCCTGTTACAGATTGACCGTTATTTTAATCCAATCGCCAGCGTTTGTCAAGAGCCGTCCGCTCCCGGGTTGTCAAACTAACGATTTCTATTATAATACATCTTAACTATGGCAAAAAAGACTTCAGATTCTGCCGGAAAAGCGTCCAAAGACGTGTCCGCGATGGCGTTTTCACAACAGCCGGACAAGCACGTCAATATAGACGCGTTGCCGCCTGTAATCGCCATCTTCGGAGACGAACCGTTTTTGCGTCTGGAATCCATTCAAGCGCTCAAAAGGCTGTTCAACTCCAGTCAGGAAGACGATTCCGGAATTACGGTCTATTCCAACTCAACGCCGGAGTTCAGCGTCGTCAAACAGGAACTGACGACCATCTCCATGTTCGGCGCCCAGTCCCGTCTGGTTATTGTCGAACAGGCAGACGATTTCGTTGAGAAGAACCGGGAGAAAATCGAGAGCTTAATCAAGCAGCCCGAAGGCGCCGGCTCGCTGGTACTGGAACTAAAGACGTTAGCCGCCAATACGCGTCTGTACAAACTCATTGCGGAACAGGGGCTGTTAATCAACTGCAAGGCGATGTCGACAGAAACCCTTGCCGGCTGGCTGGTAAAACGCGCGCCGGTCTACAAATCCGAGATTCAGCGCGACGCCGCCGAGGTTCTCGTCGATAAAATCGGCGACTCGATGGGCGCTCTGGATCAGGAACTGCTCAAGCTGTCCACCTACGCCAACGGGAAGCCGATTACCGTCCAGATGGTTGACAAAGTCTCGGGAAC
>JAFSMW010000048.1 GCA_017447745.1 Thermoguttaceae bacterium | reverse complement strand
TTCAGCGCGTTCATGAGCTGGAAGAAGGATTCCTGGCTCGAGACGCCGATGTCGAAGTCGGCGGCGTTGTGAGCTGTTACAACGTGGTCTTCTCTCTTAACAATCTTCCAGCAGGACTGCGGGATGTTGTTGATAATATACGGGTGATGGCTGGTAACGATAAACTGCATGTCTTTGCGGCTGGAGACGATTTCGTCCACGACGCTGTCGATGCAGTTGACGCCCAGCGAGTTTTCCAGTTCGTCAATCAGAAGCACCGATTCCAGCGGCAGAATCTGGATGTTGACGATGTGCGCCAGCGTCTTAAGCATGCCGTAAGAGATCTCGTTTTGCGGAATCCAGCGGTCAGATTCCCGGATTTCCAGCATGATAAAGTCGCCGATGATGTCCGCCCGCAAGTCCTGAACGGTCGGGAAAATGCGAGTGTAATGCTCTTTAACCCGCTCGACGATGTCCGGGAAGACATAATACAGAATCGCCAGTTTGGACAGGATGTTAAACGTCGTGTCGTTGACAAACCACGCATAGTTGGCGGAGACGTATTCCTTAAGCGAGTCGAGCGAGCTGGCGGGCAGATAGTTGTTCAAGTCCGGCTCAGCCTCGAACATGAACACCTGTTTGAGCTGTTCGTTGACGTGAATGATATTCGGCTCGCTTTTGAAAATCGACAGTGCGCTGCGGTCAGGCGAAATCTTGGGCATCTTGCCGAACCCTGCCATGACAATTTCGTCGTCGGCGCGGCGGAAGATTTCTTCCCCGTTGATGTGCAGCGTTTCTTCTGAAATGGACAGCTGAGAAATGGGCGAATTCGTCCAGCCGACCGGCTTCGTCTTAAACGACCAGCGGCAATGCTGAATCTCCTCTTCCGGCTCGCCCGCCCCGATGGAATGGAACGAGCGTTTGGGCGCGACGTCCGGGCGGATGTCAAACTTCATGGTAAAATGAGCGTTGGTCGAGAACTTGTCTCCCCACGCGTCCAGACCGCGCAGTTTATGGTCTGCCATGCATTGAATCATCTTGTACAGACTCTTCAAAATCATGGTTTTTCCCATGCCGGAAGCGCCGACAAGGAGCGTCAGCTTGTCAAACGTCGTTTTTGTTACGTGAAGTCCGGAAACGCTGTTGGAATATTCGATGGATCTAATAAGCATGATGTTAGTTGCAAAAAATGAAAGGCGGTAACGAAGCGACCAGCGGGAGCGTAGTTACGCTTTCGCCGTCAGGCGAACAAACTGAAATCAGGTGTAACGCTTAAAGTGTTTTCAAAAATTCTGCGATGGCGGCGGCGTATTCGTCTGGATGTTCCAGCGGGGCGAGGTGTCCGCCGGGGACGGTGGCGCGAACGGCGTTGGGCATGGCGGCGGCGAGGGCGTCGAGCGATTCCGGCGTGGAAAGGACGTCGTCTTTTCCGCCGATAACCAAAGCGGGAGTTTGGATTTCGCCCAGTCGAGCGGAGTAATCTTTACGCTGCGCCATGCCGCGAGCTGCGGCTGAGACTCCTCTGGGGTTGTTACCGGAAACCATCTTGCGATACGTCTCCAGCACGTCGTAACACGTATTCAACGATTCCGGCGCGAACAGGTTGTTGAGCATCGCCTCCGCCAGGAACGAGCACGAGTTTTCCTTTTCGACCCGATCCGCCGTTTGCAGACGTTTGGCGGCGGCTTCCGGAGAATCCGCCTTGGCGTTTGTATCGGAAACGATTAATCCCAAAAGCCGATCCGGGCATCGGTTCCATATCTCCCAGCCCACGTATCCGCCCATCGACAAACCGCAGTAGACGAACTTGGGAGAGTAAAGCGCGTCGGCAATCCGGATTATCTGATCTGCCATATCCGTCATGGTTGTAACAGTCCCGGCGGGAACGTCCGACAAGTCCTCGCCGTCTTTGACAATATCGCCAAACCCAATAAAGTTGGGGAAAATGAGCGCGTAATGGTTCAAGATATAATCGTCGTTAATCAAACGCGCTACAACGTCCTTCCACATTTCAGACGTGAACGGGAATCCATGTCCGAAAAAGACGGGAATCAGGGCGTTTTCGGGGTGAAAACAGTCGTGTGACATATTATTTATCCTTTGGGGTAATAACCATCTCGTACCAGACGGTTTTGTATTTCGGGTCAAGTTCAATAACAACGCCTTTGCCTTCGCGGCGGACGGGGACGCTTTCGACCCGGTTTCCAGTTCCGTCGAGGGCGTAGACGGTAACCGAGTCAGCGTCGCTTACGCTGTCAATTATAAGGGATGCGGGAACGCCTTCGCACAGCGTCGGGCCTTGTCCCCAGCGGCTGCCGCACGTCCAGCGGCCGTCGCCCAAGTCTTCCAGATCCATGTCTGTATTGACGACCAGCGCGGTAGCGGCGATGAGGTATCGATTCGGCTTCGCCTCAACCATCGTGAACGTAATCCAGTCCTGTCGCGTTTTCGCCGGTTTGAGAGTAACCTTGCCGAACCCGGACAGGGCTCCCAAGTCAAACGTTCTGCCGTTGACGAACCCGGTAAACGCTTTTGCTTTGGGCGCGCTGACAGTAAAGAACCCCTTGTCGGGAACCTGGAAATCGCAGTACAGTTCGCCTGTCTCGGAACGAATCCATTTGACGTCCATGCCCCCCAGACGTTCTGGAATGGCGTTGATGTTTTGGGTCATATTGTTTTGACCGTAAATCGCCCCGGCGGTGTCCGGCAGAACAACGCCGGTTCTCACCGCCCACGGCAGAGAATAGTCCAGCCCCAGGGCGTCCAAAACGCGATGGTATTTGGACAGACAGTTGGTCATGACCTTCTTTTCTTTATCGATCGTCATTGTCGGCGCCTGAACGAGGTTGAAGCCGGCGGCTTTGACGTCCCCGCGGGCGAAAATCGCGTTACACGCCGGCAGGTGCGCCGTCTTTCCGAGGTTGGACGCCATGTCGAAGAACGCGCTGCAAATCGGCGGGTCGTAGTCGTTGTTGTGTTTCCAGGCAAACTGGAAAATGCCAGACCAGTCCTGGAACGCTGCCATCGAAAACGCCATCAGGTTTCCTTCGGCGCAGTACGGGTTCGGGAACGGGTGATCGTATTCGCTGACTGTCAGCGGCTTGTTCATAACGCGAACGGAGGCAAGACGGTTGAGCGTTGAAGAATTAGCAGCCGGCGAGTTGACCAGAGCGAGATTCCTGACGTACCAGTTGTTTGGATCCCACGGACGGCCGGGGAAGACCGGGTGGTTCCAGTAGGCGTGAATGTCACAGTAGTCCAGCTGCGCCTGAGCGTTCCAGTATCCGTACTGAAGCTGAGTTCCGCTGACGGGCTGTTTGGCGCCCAGCGACTTGATATAGTTGTACATTTCCAGCCAGTACGTCTTTTCGACGTCGTAGAGGAAATCGGTAAAGTCCTGTCGGGCGACGTCGTTTGAGAAGCCAACGCCGTTCTTTTTCGGAACGGAAACTGTTCCCTGTTCGAGCGATTCGGAATCCGAGATTCCAAACGTCCCGCCGGGAACGAGAGAGACGTCGGTAATCCAGTACGTAATTCCCGCCTTGAATCCGCCAAAAGAAATGCGGGCTTTGTCGTCGTCTCTGTCCGCGACAAAAGTGAATTCGTACGTCTTCCAGTTGGTTTCCGTTTTGAAATGCTGACGGAAAGCAATCGTACTCCACGGGTCGTGCTGTTCCACCATGCCAACGCTCATTTCTGTCAGAGAGCTGGTTTTGCATTTGAATTTGAGCGTGTACGGCATCCCGTTTTTCGAGGACAAGCCGTTGCGATGAAGCTGCGGAACCCAGGAAACTTCGCCCATCTTGTTGACCTGAATTTTCAGGGCTTTGCCGTTAGCCGCAGCCGGGGCGTCGACAACCTCAGCCGGGACGTCGCAAACGGCGTCGCGCTGAAGATCCCACTTTTGACGAGTCCGATCCGGGAACGATTCAAACTCGCCGTCGGGAATCATGTTCTCGCCAAAGGGGATCGTCTTACTCGCCCAGGCAGCTTTCAGAGCGTCGGTTGTTTTGTATTTCTTTTTCAGCCACTCGTTCCAGATCTTTCGGAAATCGGACGCGTACGGTTCCGGGAGCTTGTCCAGCTGTCCGCACGCCCAGGAGCAGAAAACGCTGTTTTCGTTGTTGATCTCGATCATCGCCACGCCGGGGTCGTCAACGTAGGCTTTTTTCGTGTACGGGTTGAAGTGCGTCAGGAGGTCCTTGGCGTACTTTTTCTGATATTCAATCATTTGCGGCTGGAAGTTGTCCAGGCCCTTGTCGTACTTCGGAACGTTCTCGTCGTTGTACATGCCATCGCGCTGGTCAAGCTGACGCCCGACGT
This sequence comes from Thermoguttaceae bacterium, assembly GCA_017447745.1. Taxonomy (GTDB): domain Bacteria; phylum Planctomycetota; class Planctomycetia; order Pirellulales; family Thermoguttaceae; genus RUG11551. The sequence continues at coordinate 7,015 of JAFSMW010000048.1, read as the reverse complement.
GAAGGTTTATATTGATATAAATGCCGTAGCGTTCCAGCTGATAAATCAGATAGTCGAGCTTTTCCATCTGCGTTTCAGACAGATCGAGATGGTTTTTGCAGTTTTCCCCGCCCCAGATAACGCGAGAATCCATGTGATGAAGACGAACGGCGTTGATTCCAAACCGGGCTAACGTCTGCGCCAGACGCTCCGCGTCTTCGTGACTTTCGGGGAACTCGGCGGTAAAGCACAGGTTCGTTCCGACAAACCGGACGGGGCCTTTGTCCGAAACGAAATGGTCGCCCTCTATCCGCAAAAAGCCGTCCGCCCCAGCAGGCGTGGGCGTTGACCACGTCCGAACGTTGGTGATGTTGTCCGGCGCCCCTTTGGTTATGGAAAAGGGAAACATCGGGGCGAACCCCTCGCTGTTAAAGACGACCTTTTCTCCAGCAAAAACTGACGACGCTGTCAGAAGAACGGTTAATAGAGCTAGTTGGAAACGTTTCATGATAATAGCGGTGTATGGTTTAGGGATTGGCAGCGAGTGGTAAGTGGTTAGTTGGACAATCGCTTTGCGCCCTTACCACTTACCACTTAAAACTAAACACTATATTGTCTATTTCAAATGCTCCTCCAGCGCCTGTCGGTATTCCGGCGTCAGGGGCATGGGGTGTTTGGTTTGATGGTCAATAAAGACCAGGACGGTTCGGCAAGACGCTTTTTTTTCGCCTTGCTGCCAGCATTCCTGATAAATCGTAAACGAGGTGTTTCCGATTCGCTCGATGGTTGAACGGATTTCGACTTCGTACGACAGGCGCGTCTCGCCGAAGTAGTCGCATTCCGTATGCGCCAGAATCAAATTCCACTTGTTTGGGTCGCAATCCGGGTTGAAAATCTTGTAAAAATGCATTCGTCCGCGTTCGAACCAACGAATGATTGCAGCGTAATGAATGTGCTGCCACATGTCCGTGTCGCCAAATTGTGGCTCAATTTTGATAATATCCATTGATTTTAAAATCTTTCTTGGTATAATAACCTCTAAAGGCAGGGAAACTGTCGGCAGCGAGATGGAAACTCTCAATAAACAAACTGCTTTCAGCTTTACTATATTATTACATATTTCAATAAAAAATCAAGCAAGCGCCGCAAGTTTTTTTTGACGGGGGAAAAATCCCCCCAACTTCCCGGCGTCCACTTTGTACAACTACAGGAAGACCTTAGTTATGCCACAGCCTTTTATTTTGGCAAGTCGTTCCCCGCGGCGAAAGAAAATGCTTACCGCCGCCGGGTATAAATTTGAAGTCGTTCACCCGGACGAAAAAGTCGAAACGCCTCGACGCAAAAACGAAACGGCGCTTCAGTACGCCATGCGAATGGCTCAGGCGAAAGTTCTCAACGTTTACGCCGCCAAACGAGCTGAAGACCCGCAATGCACGCCCACAATCGTTGGGTGCGACACTGTCGCGGTCGTTCCGCTGAGGTTTAAGGACGAAGTCTACGGCGGAGAGATTATTCGAGACGAAGTTTTCGGCAAGCCGAAAGACGCCGAGGACGCCAAACGGATGCTCCAAACCCTTCGAGGAAAAGAACATACGGTTATCAGCTGCCTGTGCATCCTGCAAGCCGGGATTCTCAAAACGCGAATCTCCAAAACCCAGCTTAAAATGGACAACATCTCCGACGAAGAGATTGACGAGTACATCGCCACCAAAAAATGGAAAGGCAAAGCGGGCGCGTTCGGCTATCAGGACGGAAACGATTGGCTCCATATTATCGAAGGGTCAGAAAGCAACGTCGTCGGCATGCCGATGGAACAGCTGGCAAACACTCTGCAGTGAGGAACAGGCGCGAAGCGCCTCACTACTGCCTACTGCCTACTGCCTATTGCCTCCCCAAAACTCGCACTAACAATCAATGTTCCTGAACATCCTCTACCTGCTGGCTCTGCTTCTGGCGTCGCCGTGGCTGATTTTTCGCGCCCTGACAACCGGACGCTATCGGGAAGGCTGGGGAGAGAAAGCGCTCGGTCGCGTTCCGATTCTGCCGGACAACCCCGACGCGCCGACGCTGTGGCTGCACGCTGTCAGCGTTGGGGAAGTCAACCTGCTGCCGATGCTGGTTTCCCGGCTGGAACAGGCGATTCCCGGGGTTCGGTGCGTCATTTCCACGACAACCAAAACCGGCATGGAAGTCGCCAGAAAGCGGTTTCCCAACCATACGGTTTTCTATTATCCTCTCGACTTTACCTGGGCGGTGAAAACCGCGCTGAAACGAATCCGCCCAACCGCTTTGATTCTGGCGGAGCTGGAAGTCTGGCCCAACATGACGCGTCTGGCGAAAAAGAACGGCGTGAAAGTCGTCGTCTTTAACGGCAGAATCAGCGACAAGAGCTTTCCGTCCTATCGGCGCTTTTCCTGCTTTTTGCGACCGGCGTTCCAGCGCGTTGACAAAGTCGTGTCTCAAAGCGACGTCTATTCCCAGCGGTTTATTGAACTGGGCGTTCCCGCCGACCGCGTTGTAACAGTCGGGTCGATTAAATTTGACGGCGCGAAAACCGAGCGCGCCATTCCAGCCGTCGACCGGGTTCGCTCTCTGACCGGAACGAGCAAAACCGGCGCGTTCTGGGAAGGCGTAACAGACGCCGACGTCGTCTTTCTGGCGGGCAGCACGCAAGACCCGGAAGAGGAAATGGCGCTCAACGTCTTTGACCGCTTTTGCGAGCAGTTTTCTAATTTCAAGCTGATTCTCGTCCCGCGACATCCCGAACGCTTTGACGCCGTTGCCAAAATGCTGGAAAGCCGTGGCGCCGAGTTTATTCGTCGAACCGAGCTGACAGAGCAAGGTGGGGAAAGCGCAGACGGCTCGAAACGCTGCCGAATCCTGCTGGTCGACACAGTTGGCGAACTGAGCGCGTGGTGGGGAACGGCGCAAATCGCGTTCGTCGGTGGAAGCATGGGCAGCCGCGGCGGACAGAATATGATCGAACCGGCGGGATACGGCGCTGCGGTCTCTTTCGGTCCCAATACAACCAACTTCCGGGACGTCGTCGCGCTTCTGCTTGGCGCCAACGCCGCCGTCGTCGTCAAAGACGAACAGGAGATGTTACACTTCGTCGAGAAATGCCTAACCGACCCCGCCTGGCGAGAAGAGCTTGGCGCCCGCGCCAGAGAACTCGTACTATCTCAAACCGGCGCCGCCGACAAAACAGTGGGGATTATTAAAGAGGCTGTAGGGAGCGTCGATTGATTGAAAGGCGGTAATGGTAATGAAAAAATCTTCCGCTAGAACCGCTACGCGGTTGGGCGCGACGTCAAACCGTCGCTTTCCTGGAGCTTACGCGCCCTGGCTCGTCTAATCGTTTCGGCATCGACTTTCATTCTATGTATGCTTTGCGGCAAACAAAAAGTGGCAAGAGAGTTTTCTCTTGCCACATAAAAGCATTGCGCTTTCTGTACGGTTGTTATTTCTGGATGTTTTCCAGAACGTCAATAACGGTTTCCTGTGAAGGTTCGCCCGGCAAAATAATCAGTACGTTACACTGATTTTCTTTTACGGATGTAAAGCTGCCAGAAACCATTAAGAAGGTATTCTTGTTTACGCCTTTGTTTTCTTCCATCCAGGAGAATGTGAAATCGCAAGCTTGTCCTTTGATCGTAATCGGAATCGTTTCTGAACGCTTGACCGTTATGTCTTTGTCATTGTTTGGATTGGTCAATCCTTTGGAAAAGCCCTCAACAACATCTTTTTCGTTTCCTTTTAAGACGTCTGAAAGCGAATAGAAAATAATTGTTCCATTGTTGCTTTCTTTGGCGTCGACGGAGACGTCTGCTGAAGCTTCAACTGGAGCAGGCGTTTTGGACGGGACGGCAGACTCATCCGGAGCTTCTTCCGATTCGGGAGCAGACTCATCTGGCGCTTCTTCCGGTTTTTCCGCCGCAGCGGGCAACTCGGCAAGTTCCCAGCTGTAAAGGCTGCCAAAACCAAAATCCCTGCCAAACAACTTCACAGAAAGAAATGATTGCGGTTTGATGTTTTCCGGCAGATTAAATTCGCCAAAAGCTTCAACAGCTTTCTCTTCAGCAACAACAGGATCTTCTACGAATCCTTTTTGCAAAGAGCTTCCGATGTAATAGCTCATGCCGATAAAACCGGCACAGCACAAGCAGCTCAGAATAAGAGCAATAAAGAACAGCCACAGCAATGCTTTGCCGCAACCGCCGCCAGACGAATTGTTCTGGTATGTTTCGGTGTTAATAGTTTGTGACATAATCTTGGATACGGGGGTTAAAGGTTGAACACAATTAGTAATGAGTAATGAGTAATTGGCGTGAAGCGCCTCACTAATCGCTAATTACTAATTAATATCTTGGCGTTGGCGGACGATAGTCTGTCAGATGGATTGTTTTGAACCAGTCGATAGTCTTTTGAAGTCCTTCTTCCAACGGAATAGTCGGCTCCCAATTGAGCCATTTTTTCGCCAATGAAATGTCCGGACGTCGCTGCATCGGGTCGTCCTGGGGCAGGGGATGATATTCCAGCTTCGCCTTGGAACCTGTCAGCTTGAGAGTCAGTTCCGCCAGCTGTTTGATGGTAAACTCTCCCGGGTTGCCGATGTTGACCGGACCGACAAATTCATCAGGACCGTTCATCATGCGAATCATCGCTTCGATTAAATCGTCTCGATAGCAGAACGAACGCGTTTGGGAACCGTCGCCGAAAATCGTGATTTTCTTTTCCCAAAGGGCTTGACGAATAAAGTTTGAAATGACGCGGCCGTCAAAGGGATGCATTCGCGGTCCGTACGTGTTAAAAATACGGACGATGCGGATGTTGACGTTGTTGGAACGGTGGTAGTCCATAAACAGGGTTTCCGCCGCGCGTTTGCCTTCGTCGTAACAGGCGCGAATTCCCAGTGTATTGACGCAGCCGCGATACGTTTCCACCTGCGGGTGAACTTCTGGATCGCCATAGACTTCCGACGTCGACGCCTGCAATATCTTCGCCCGGCAGCGTTTCGCCATGCCAAGCATATTAATCGCTCCCATGACAGACGTTTTCATCGTCTTGATGGGGTTGTACTGATAATGTCCCGGGGCAGCTGGACAGGCGAGATTGTAAATCTCGTCCACTTCCAGATAAATCGGCATGGTTACGTCGTGTCGAATCAGCTCGAAATTCTTCAGCGGCAGCAAATGCTCAACGTTGGATTTCTGGGACGTAAAAAAATTGTCCAGACAAATAACGTCGTGCCCCAGCTGACACAGGCGTTCGCACAAGTGCGATCCTAAAAAACCCGCGCCGCCGGTTACAAGGATGCGTTTTTTCATATTTATAGTATAAACTAACTGCTAAGTTAATATCTTTTGATTATTATCGCTTTTTTTCTTATCAAATATATTATATCTCAAATAAAAAAAAAAACAGCCCTCCCTCTTGAAATTATTAAAATTTTTAGGTATCATAATAAAAAACGTATTTTGGACAAGAGTCTGAAAACGGAATGGATTAAAAATTCCTTTTTCTGCTCTTTAGCAACTCCACTATTATTTGTGAAAGGCAGTTTCATGAAAAAATCATTTTACATGACGCTCATTGCAGCGCTTGCAATGGTATTCGTCAATGCGTCCTTTGCTGACGATGCGAAGGATGAAGCGTCTGACGCTCCCAAAGTCGAAAAGACTGAACCCGTTTTCAACGCCGACGTTCCGGAAGACGGAACTGTTGAGGATTACTTCGCGTTTATCAAAAGCGTTCAGTCGCAAAAGAACCTTTTGGCAAAACCGCGTCCAACCAATCAGAATGAGCTTAGAGAACGCGCTATAATCGTCCTGAAAGCGTGCAACGAAGCAACCAACAAAATCCTCGCGAAAGATTCGCTCACCAAAGGTCAAATGACCAATGCTATCAAGGCTAAAGTTACATTCGTCAGACAGCTTGCCAGCGTTGATTCCAGCTACAAAGAAGAAATTGCCGCTCTGCCTCAGCTATGCAAGGATAAGGGTTTGGACGCGTTGGCTGAAGAACTGGAAGTTTACAATTTTGTCGATAATTTCATGATGGCTCTTCAGTCCGGTAAAAGGGACAAGGCAAAGAACGCCCTCAATGAGATGATTGAGAAAGGCGAAAAGGAAGGGAAAAAGATCACATCTGAATTAGCCGACGGTTTGGAATTCGTTCTCCAGTATGCCGAGTTCGTTCTTGACAAAGACGAGGTTGCCAAAGTCTACGAAAAAGTCTTGACGCTTTTCAAAAACGCTGATGATGAAGAAGTTGCCAGATCGGGCAAGGCGCTGGAAGGAACTCTTCGCCGCGCTCAGCTGCCGGGAAATGAAATGCTCGTCGGCGGAACATTTATTGACGACACCGAATACAAAGCCGAAGACTACGCTGGCAAAACTGTTCTTATCGACTTCTGGGCGACCTGGTGCGGTCCGTGCCGCGGAGAGATTCCAAACGTGAAAAAGCTCTACGCCTACTATCACGAAAAGGGCTTCGAGATTATCGGCATCTCCTCTGACCGCGACGTCGAAACACTCAAGAAGTTCATCGAAAAGGAAGAAATGCCCTGGAAGCAAATGATGAGAGACAAAGCTCTGGTTGCCGACGGTCAAACGATGGGAACTTACTACGGCGTTACCGGCATTCCGACCATGATTCTCATTGGTCCTGACGGCAAGGTTGTTACCATCAACGCCCGCGGCCCCGCTTTGGGAAAAGCGTTAGCTGAAATCTACGGTCCAATGCCGAAGGATGAAGACGCAGACGACGAAGACGAAGAATAGTCTCAAACAGAAGAATTATCTTCAATAATTCGGAATGAGGAGTGAGAAACGAGTAGTGAACGCAAAGCGCCGTTCAATTCTGGTTTTTCACTCCTTATTCTTTATTATCTATTCTACTTCGGGTGCGTTCAAATTTGGGTTGCGAAAATAGGTAAAATTGAGTATACTTGGCAAGAATTTTTACTTTACTCAAGAAAGGAACCCCTTGCCATGACCAATAACTCTATTGACAATTTGACTCCTGCGGAATTGAA
>JAFSMW010000047.1 GCA_017447745.1 Thermoguttaceae bacterium | reverse complement strand
ATTTGAAACTTCCGACAGAAGCTCAATGGGAATATGCGTGTCGGGCGGGAAATTCAGATATGTTTTCTGAAATTTGGAATGGAGAAGAATGGCGCAGGGCTGATAGTGATATAACAACTTATCTTGTAAGTAAAGCCCAGGAAACTCAAACTCTTGACGGAGAAATGGTTGAAATTCCTGTAGGATCGAGATTCAATAACGTCTGGAACGTCTGCAAAATGCAAACAATTTGGGAGTGGTGCGAGGACAGTTATAGTGACTTTTTTACAGAAGAAACGTCATTGCAAAACGAAAAATCTGACAGTTCATTTATCAGTCCTAAAGAAAAGAAGATTTTACAGGCGTTAAATGAATTGACAACCTTTAATTTCGACTATGCGCCGTTGGAGGACGTTATTGCTGAAATCAAGGATATGCATCATATAGAGATTCAGTTGGATGAGCCAGCTTTTAAGGATGAGATGATTTCTCCTGAAGAAGTAACTTGTGATATAAACATATCCGGAGTAACTTTGCGTTCTGCTTTAAACAGAATGTTAAAGAGCGAGTTCTTTTCTTTTGTTATCAAAGATGAATGCATTCTTATTACAACCAAACCGGAAGCAGAAAAAAAGTTTCAAAACTCGGAGCATATTCGTCAACTCTTTTTTTCAATGGACAACTCTGTTATCAACCAACATGAAGAACAACTGATGCAATTGCTGAAAAAGAACGTCAGCTTCAATTTTTCCGACGAGCCTTTGCCGGACGTTATCGATAGTATCAGTCAAATGTATAAGATTGAAATACAAATAGATTATCCGGCGTTCAGGGATGAAATGATTGATCCAGAAGATCTGCTGGTGAATCTAAATATCTCTGACGTGTCATTACGCTCAGCGCTAAACAGAATGCTTTCTGGTTGGGATATGTCTTTTGTTATTATCGATGAATGTATTCTTATAACAACAAAAAATGAGAAATTCCTGAAATACGTTATGCCGGATTCGCATCGAGACGGGAATTCGGATTTCCCGATGGATGATTCATTCTCGAGTCAATATCGTGTAATTCGCGGGGGCGGCTGGGATAATGACGATAGATATTGTCGACCAACGATTCGGGACTGCAGCTTGCCGCAAAAAGCTTATAGTGACGTGGGGTTCCGTTGCGTAATGCCTCAATAATTATTCGCGGCGGTTCCAATCGTTTCAGTTCCTTTTCCTTCCGCCCCCTTGCAGGGAACAGAAGGAAAAGGTTATTTGACGATATTTCTTTGTTGATTCGTTTTTTCCGTGGGTTGAAACCCACGGCTAGAAATATTGAACCGCTGACGCGGTTGGCGCGAGGCTTTGCCTCGCTGCCCGGGGGCTTACGCACCCCGGCTCGCCTATCGCTCCGTTACCGCCTTCCATTTACGTTCGCTTCGCTCACACCCACGGGTTTACACCCGTGGCTCGCCTAAGCGTAACTTCATTCGCTTCGCTCATTCCGTTACCGCCTTCCATTTCTTTGCGCTCTTTGCGTTCTTTGCGGCTTAAAAAATAGTAAGAGGAAAAATAAAACGGATTAGACGGATAACCAATCGGTGAAAATCCGTTTAATCCGTAAAATCCGTGTGCTAACGACCCGCAAACAACCTTCGAGGAGCGCGGAGCGTAACTCCTCACTCCTCACTCCTCATTCCTAACTCCTAACTCTTCTTCAGCAAAGCGTATTTCTTCTTGCCGGAACGGAGAACGATGGTCGTTTCCGACGCGAGGTTGGAGTCGTTGAGAACCATCTGCGGGTCGGTAACGCGGCGGTTGTTGACGTAAGCGCCGCCCTGTTCGATCGTTCGTCGGGCTTCGCCTTTGCTTTTCGCCAGCGAGCATTTGACGAACGCGTCCAGAATTCCGATGCCGGCGGAGAGTTCGTCGGCGGTAACTTCCGCGCCGGGGACGTCCGCGAAAATCGCCGTCAGGTCGGAGTCGGACAGGTGTTCAATTTCCGCGCCGAAGAAAATGTCGGTTGCCGCCATCGCTTGGTTCAGTCCAGAGTCGCCGTGAACGAGTTTGGTAATAACGCGAGCCGCTTCTTTCTGTCCCAAGCGTTTGCCGGGGTCTGCCATGTGAGCGTCAATCAAGGCGTTGATTTCCGACTCGGAATCGTCGGAGAAGAGCTTGAGAACCTTGGGAACGTCGGCGTCTTCGATGTTGATCCAGTACTGATAGAACTGGTACGGAGACGTCCGGTTGGCGTCCAGCCACAGCGCGCCGCCTTCGGACTTGCCCATCTTCGTGCCGTCGGACTTGGTCAGCAGCGGGCAGGTCAAGCCGAAGAACTGCGCCCCGCGCATGCGGCGGCCCAGTTCGCACCCGGTTGCGATGTTGCCCCATTGATCCGAACCGCCGATCTGAAGCTGGCAGCCGTAGGCGTCGTACAGATGAACGAAGTCGTAGGACTGAATGAGCATGTACGAGAATTCCGTATAGCTGATTCCGGAATCGGACTCAATTCGCTTTTTCACGGAGTCTTTGCCCAGCATGACGTTGACGGAGAACATCTTGCCGACGTCGCGGAGGAATTCCAGATACGTGAACTTGCCCATCCAGTCAAAGTTATTGACGATCTGCGCCTTGTTGGACGGGGAATCGAAATCGAGGAACCGCGTCATCTGGCTTTTAATGCACTCGACGTTATGCTCGATTTGCTCGGCGGAGAGCAGGTTTCGTTCCGCGCTTTTCCCGGACGGGTCGCCGATCATGCCGGTTGCGCCGCCGACCAGCGCCAGCGGTTTATGCCCGGCGCGCTGAAAACGTCGCAGGAACGTCAAGGCAATCAAATGCCCAATATGGAGCGAATCGGCAGTCGGGTCGAACCCGGCGTAAACCGTTTTCGGTCCTTCCATTAAAAATTTCGGCAGGTTTTCATCGTCGGTCGTCTGGTTGACTTGACCGCGCCATTTCAGTTCGGAAAATAAATCTTGCATGAAGGAAAGGGGTTAGGGAGTAGGGAATAGGGAGTGGTATTAGGGAGCGGGGAGCAGGAAGTAGAATTAAAATTCGTCGAAGACGAAGAACTATTCCCTATTCCCCATTTCCTATTCCCCAAGATTCTAACACATTTTTAAAATATGTAAATAGAGATGGATTCAAGAGACGGAGTCAGTTTGTTGTTAAACCATAATTATTTTGAAAAATAATTATAGAACAATCAAAAATGATATTGCTTTTATATAAAGTTTGTTTATAATGAAATTGTTAATAATAAGCTACCCTTTAGGAGTTCAAAACCAAATGAATAGAATATCGTTATTGTTTCCGTTATTAATAGCGCTGTGCCTGCTTGCCGGGTGCGAGATGAAAACCGATCCCGACGGGAAGATTGTTCTCAACGGGAACGTAGACGACCGAGAGGTCAACGCTTCTTTTTTGGTTGCAGAACGAATTGCAACGGTCAACGTTGAAGAAGGTTCTGTTGTCAAGCAGGGCGATTTGCTGGCGACGCTGGAAACGGTTCGAATTGAAAACCGGATTGCGGAAGCGCAGGCGGCGGTCGACGCGGCTCAGGCGAACGTTCAGACGGCTCAGGCGGCGATAGACGCGGCTCAGGCGACTTTAGACAAGGCGGTTAACGGCAACCGAAAAGAGGACATCGACCTTGCCAAGGCGGCGGTTGAGGTCATAGACGCTCAAATTCGCGCGGCGGAAAATCTGTACGAACGCAATAAAAAACTGTCAACAGAAAGCGGCGTTCGAGCTGTTTCTGAACAGGATTTGGACAACGCCGAGTCCAATTTCAAAAAGCTGGTTGCTCAGCGAAAGCTGGCGCAGACTAACGTCGATAAAATGCTCGCCGGTTCGCGAGAAGAAGATATTGCTGCGGCGAAGGCGGCTCTCGAACAGGCAAAGGCTCAAAAAGCTGCGGCGGAAGCGGCGGTCGTTCAGGCGCAGGCGGCGCTGACGACTCAAAAACAGGTTCTGGCGGACTGCAAGCTGTTCTCTCCGTGTAACGGCGTCGTTCGCAGCCGCGTCCTGGAGCCGGGCGAAATGGCGGCGCCGCAGTCCCCCGTTTTGATTATTGCCGTCGAGAACCCGAAATGGGTCAGAGTCTATCTCAACGAAACGCTCTTAACGAAAGTCAAACCATCGGACAAAGCCCTCGTTCGCGTTGACGGTATGGCGGACAAACCCTTTGAGGGCTGGGTCGGGTACATCTCCCCGACGGCGGAATTCACGCCCAAAAACGTCGAGACGCCGGAACTGAGGACGTCGCTGGTTTACGAGGTTCGCGTTTTCGTCAATGACCCGGAAGGAAAACTGAAGCTGGGCGCGCCGGCGACGGTCGAAATTAATTAGCAATTTTCAATTAGCAATTAGCAATTGACTCAAGCGCCTCAATTAGATGGATTCTATTATTTCTTGCAATCATCTGTCGAAAACGTTTCGGGAATCGAGCCAGGTTATTCGCGCGGTTCAGGACGTCAGTTTTGAAGTCCAGCCGGGAACGATAACCGGGCTTCTCGGTCCGGACGGCGCGGGGAAGACGACGCTCATTCGCTGTCTTTGCGGGCTGCTGCGCCCGGACAGCGGGTCGGTTTCCGTCCTCGGGTTCGATTCCGTCAAGCAGTCCGGCAGAATTCAGGAATCCCTCGGGTACATGCCGCAAAAGTTCGGTCTGTACGAAAACATGACGGTCGAGGAGAACATCCGCCTTTACGCTCAGCTGCACGGAATTACAAAGGGGGATTACGACAGCCGCGTCGCAATGTTGCTGGAACGGAACCGGCTGTCGGAGTT
>JAFSMW010000046.1 GCA_017447745.1 Thermoguttaceae bacterium | reverse complement strand
TAGACCTCGTCCGGCTGAACGTCTCGAACCAACGCTTCCAGCGACGACTGATCGAGCAAATCCGCCTGATGCAAGGCGATTTTGTCTTTGATATGCTCGATTCGGCTGAAATTCTGGCTGCTGCACCGGCGAACCATGCCGTGGACTTCGTAGCCTTGTTCCAGAAGGAATTCGGATAAATAGGAGCCGTCCTGTCCGGTAACGCCGGTTATCAACGCTTTTTTCATTGGCTGTCAAGTTAAGGTAGGAATTGGGGTTGTATAACAGTGTCTTTTTATGTATATTCTTATTATACAGCAAAATCTTAAAAAAGGAAGGGACAGGACGAACGAAAAATGAACTCCATAACCAACAACGTAATTTGCATGAAATGGGGAACCAAATTTTCCCCAGAGTACGTCAATTTGCTAGCGTCGATGGTTCGGAAGAATCTGACTATTCCACACCGATTCGTCTGCTTTACGGAAAACGCAGAGGGGTTGGATTCCCGGATTGAAGTTCGTCCGCTGCCGGAAATGAACCTCGACGCCAAGCTACCAGAACGCGGCTGGCGAAAGCTGACCGTCTTTCAGGAGCGGCTGGACGACCTCGTCGGGCAGGCTCTGTTTATCGACCTGGACGTTTTGATCTGGGGTAATCTCGACTGCTTTTTTGAAATCGACGGCGCGTTCCGCATCATTCAAGACTGGAATCTGCCGGGAAAGAACATCGGGAATTCGTCCATCTTCCGGTTTGAAATCGGGAAATATCCGGACATTCTCGAGTATTTTCTGGAACACGGCGACCAGGTTCGGAAGGAAGTCCGCAACGAACAGGCGTACCTTTCGCGAGAGATGCACCGCAAAGGGTTGCTTCAGTACTGGCCGGACGGCTGGTGCGTCAGTTTTAGAAAAAGCTGCATGCGTCCGTTCCCGCTGGGATATTTTCTCGATACAAAGCTTCCCCCGACGGGAACAAAAGCGGTAATCTTCCACGGCAACCCCAACCCGGACGTTGCAATTAAAGGCTGGCGCTCGCCGGACTTCTTCAAAGCGGTTCGCCCTGTTACATGGATAGAAGAAACGTGGGCGAAATATCGGGAATAGTTACGCGGCGAACAGCCGCCAGTGGTCTGTCAGGTTGAGCGTATTGAGAGCGGCGCCGGTTTGGATGTCGTAGAATTCAATTTCCGGCTGCGCGTTTTTCCATATCGCGACGATGTTTCCGACCTGGAATTTTCGTCCAACGCAAGCGTCGTTTTTCAGAAGAGTGGAAGTTCTCACCTGCTCTGGCGAGATTTCCTCACAAAGAAGTCTCGAGAATTCTTCGGTAATTATCGACAGGGTTTGATCGTTGAATGAAAAAGTCATAATTTTCTATTTTCGCACTTTTCTCTATTTTCCGGATAGAGAGGAATTTTGCTGTTTCTATGTCGGTTTATTTTCGACTAATTCTTTAATTTGAGCAAAAAACACTTGAAATTTTCAAAAAAGCGATTAGATTATAGGGTATGTATACAATACCCGAAATAGGCGGTTTGTCGTCTCGAAAATCGATAATCAGAATTCCATCGGAAACGGACGTTCCGATAACGCCGCGCGTGCGGCGGATTATTGACTCGCCGGAGTTTTACCGGTTATCGCAGGTTACGCAGCTTGGCTTGGCTCCGCTGGTCTATCCGGCGGCGCGGCATACTCGGTTTGAACATTCGTTGGGCGTGTATCGTCTGTCGCTGCTGTACTTGCAGAGATTGTCGTCGGACGAGCGTTTTACGTCGACGATTTCAGACAGTCTGGCAGAATTGTTTATCGTAACCGCCCTGCTCCACGACGTTGGACATTATCCGTACTGTCATTTGATTGAAGACATGGATTTGCCGGGCGTGAAAAGTCACGAAGAACGGCTGGGAAAACGGCTTGCCGATTCCGAGTTGTCCGACGCCTTACATCAGGACTGGGGCGTCGAGCCGTCGCAGGTGGACGACCTGCTCAACGGAAGAACGGAAACGCTGGCAATGCGACTGCTGGAGAGCATGATTTCCGGTCCGATCGACATCGACAAGATGGATTACCTGTATCGCGACAGCCTTCACGCCGGGGTTCCGTACGGACGTCACTTTGATCGTCAGCGGCTGATCGGGTCTTTGTGTTTGAACGAGGCAGGCGACCAGCTGGCAATTACCGACAAAGGACGCACGGCGGCGGAACTGATGGTTTTCGCCCGATACGTCATGTTCAGCGAAGTCTACTGGCATCACACCGTTCGAGCTGCAACCGCCATGTTACAGCGAGCCGTCTATCGTCTTTGGGACGCGATAAACCTTGACGATTACGAAGAGCTTTCCGATTATGAGTTCCAGAATCGGCTAATTGGCGTCGCTGAATCGACAGGGCAAAAGTCCGCTGTCGACTTGCTGGACGGGCTTTTCGGTCGGCGTCGCCGGATATATAAAAGAGTCAAGGAATTCAGTATTCTGGAAGATAGCGAAATTGTACGTCGTATATCGCGTAAACCGTTTGAATGGCTTGTACGATGTTCATATAACGCCGCTCAACTGGCGTCTGCGGAATTGTCGATACCGATAAAGCCTGATGATATAATTATAGACGCTCCGCCAGCGGCGAAAGAAGTTCAATTCAAAGTGGACGTGTATTTCGCCCGGCAGAACCAATATATCAAACTTCAGCAGGCGTCTCCCGCCGTCAATGCGTTGGCGACGGAACAGTTTGATTTTTTTGTCAAGCGCGCTCGAATTTTTGCCAGTCCGAGCATTGCTTCAGACCTGTTGCGTCTTAGCGACGTCAACGGATGGCTCGAACGCGCTGTAGAATTGACAGATCAAAGCGTTTAACAGTATAATGTCATATTATTCGTCAAGAGATCCTTATAATCGTTATGCAATCATTCGCTGGTGGTGTCAAAACCAGTGGTGGGTGCAGATTGTTGTGCCGTGTATAGTATGCGCTGGCGTCATTGGGGCGTTGCTTTATCAATGGAATAGCGAACAACAAGCTCAGGATCAAAAGAAAATCTTTGAGGCTCAGTACCAGTACTGGAAAGATAATCCGCCGGAGCTGGATCCGGACTTGGAAGAGGTCAAGACGGCATGGCGCGTGATTCGTATGAAAAAGAACGACCCGTCCATGCCTATTCCGTACAAGAAAAAGCAGCTTATTGTCAAGCACTGGAAATCGATTATTGTCGATATGAAGCCGGAAGAGATTCAGCGTCTTCACGATTTACTGCAAGACAAGCCTGTTAAACCTACGGACGACATTGAAATTGACATTCAAAAGTTTGAAGCGCCATGGCAGGACGACGTCTCTCTTGACGAAATAGAACCCAACGCGGAAAAGACGGCGTCGCCGACAGACGGAACGCCGGCAGACGCAGCGCCAACAGAGAATCCGCAGGATTCTGCCAAGACGTCGCCCGCAAATGAGCAGAATAAAGCTGACGCTCCTGCCTCCCCTGCCCCGTCGGACATTACGGAACCAGTTCAGCAAACCCCTGTTCCGGAGAATGTAACAGAGGACAATCCGTCTGTTCAATCGGAATCCGCTCCTGTTCAATCGGAATCCGCTCCTGTTCAATCGCCCAGCGATTCTCCGACAGAATCGGAAGTCAAACCGGAAATAAAAGGCAACCCGCAACCGACAATTGAATCGGAAAGCCCGCCGGGGAACGATGCAACAAACGACGCTTTTCAGGCGGAACCACCAGCCTCTCAACCGGAAAAGACAGTTGATTACTTTCCGACGCCGACCGAAACGGACGATATAAAGCCAATTTTACTTGATTCTCCAGAAGACGCTTCTGTTGCAGAAAACGAAACTGTGTTAATTCCCAATGACGCTCAGGCTTTCAACGAAGCGGCGCCTCTGCTGGACGCTGTCGCTGACAATCTGGAAAAGGAGTCCAAAAAGAGCGCAAGAGAAAAGAGACGTTTCTCAAAATACGCTAAAAAATCTATGATTGCTACATTGGAAGAAGTCGGTCCGTTGGAGGACACTTTTCTTCAACAACGAGAAGAATTCATAAAAAAGGCGCTGGAAGAGCGAAACAGAAAAATCGAAGAATTCAAGAAAAATCAGGATCCGTATTATTTCGTTCCATCGCAATGGAAACGCAATCCGCTTGTTTTATAGCGAAAGCGCTTCGCGCTACTACTCCCTATTGTCTAAAAACACCTAACTCCTAACTACTCTCATGATGGCATTTCTTTCCATATCGTTTTTGTTGTTGTGCTTGGTTCTTCTGGCGACGCTGGGCAAGAAAAACCGTCTGTTTGGCTATGCCATATTTATAACTATTCTTGTAGGAGCAGCGGCGCTAAGCGTAACGCGAAACGACACAGTTGTCATTAAAGGCGAAACGATGGGAACGACCTATCGCGTATCGATAGTTGTTCCGATATATATTTCCTGGACACGAGATTTTCGAGACGATCTGCTTAAAAAGAAGATTGACGAGGAACTGGCGCGGGTCAACGCGCTGATGTCAACCTACGACCCGAACTCTGAGCTGTCGCGTTTGAACAAACATCAGTCCGAGGAGCCATTCCCGATTTCCGCCGATACGGCAAAGGTGTTGCGTCTGGCGTTGGAAATAGCGCAGAAGACAAACGGCGCTTACGACCCGACCGTCGGACCGCTTGTCAACTTATGGCGATTCGGTCCGGAAGACCGTCCGGAAAAAGTTCCTTCTGACGATGAAATCGCCGCTGCAAAACAGCGCGTTGGCTGGGATAAAATCAAGATTATCGAACAGCCCGGCGCCGATTCTCAGCCGCAGTACGCCATCGTCAAGTCTGACCCTAACGTCTATATTGACCTGTCCAGCGTCGCCAAAGGGTTTGGGGTGGACTGCGTCACAGCGCTTTTGATTCAAAACCATTACAAAAATTTCCTTGTTGACGTCGGCGGAGAACTGCGTTCCAGCGGTAAAAACGTTGCAGGCAAAGACTGGTCAGTGGGGATTTCAAATCCGGCTTTAATGAACGCGAGTCTGGCGAAAACCGTCTCTTTGAGCGACAAGGCAATTGCCACGTCAGGCGACTATCTAAACTTCTACGAGCTGGACGGCGTGCGGTATTCGCATATAATCGACACGCAAACCGGGCGCCCGATTACCCATAAAACCGCGTCCGTCTCGGTGATAGACGATTCCTGCATGACCGCCGACGCCTGGGCGACGGCTCTGATCGCACTGGGCGCAGAAAAAGGAAAGCCTCTGGCAAAAGAGAACGGACTCCACGTTATTTTCCTCGTCCGCGACGGGGATGAGTTTGTTGTCGAGAGCGTGAATCAGGAATAGGCGGCGCTGTAATTCATAGAGTTTTTAAACACGAAATACACGAAAAACACGAAATAAGCGAAAAAGACGGAAGTCCGCTAAAGTCCCGAAGGGACGAAATGTTTGTAACCGGCGGTTTTAACCGCCGGTGGAGAAGACGATACTCTATATTCGCAAAATACGTTTTTCCTCCCGCGCCCCAAGGGGCGCGGGAGGAAAAACGGTTAAAGCGACCGGGGCTTACATCGCCCGTATTCCGTGGGCTAAAGCCCTACGGTTACAAGAGTTGCGTCCCTTCGGGACGCTGTTTATTTCTCTATTCTATATCTCTCTCTTTTTGTTTCCGTTGCCTACGGATCGTTACTAAAACATAAATCAGACTTACAAGAAATACAATTGGCAATATCAACATAGCGCACAGGAAAGACGGACGTACAGGAGAATAGAGCGTCCCTTTGAGTTTGGCTGTTGAATAAATGCCGTTCCAGACAACAACTTCGGTATTGGTCGTCATTTTTTGAGAAACGCTGTAACATTTCCCGTTATGCGTATTATCGCTGGCGTTGTCCTTCCACGTAAAATTACATTTTAACGTATACCGATAATGGGCTGGCGAAAGCAGATTGTCTTCTTCCCGAATTTTTTTCCCAAGTTCATTCTCAAATCGAGCCTGTGTAAAAGATACGTCTTTAATTTCGCCTTTTCCAACTGGCGTCCAAAAAAGATTTAACGGAAAGACTTCCAGAATCGCGCAAAAGCCGCTTCTTTCGTCTTTCTCTTGATACATACTGGCAAATAACAGAATTTGGCTGGCAATAAAAAACAAGCAAAGAACTATTGCCAGCTCTTTATTCAGTTTATCAATATGATTGGATTTTGCCATGTTTACAAAACGTTTAAAAATTTTTCAATTCCCCTATTCCAATATCTCCCGCAGCGGAATGAGGACGAAATCGCGCTCGTACATGCGCGGGTGCGGGATAATCAATCGGGGCGAGTTCATAACGACGTCGTCGTACAGGAGAATGTCGAGATCGCAGGTGCGCGGTCCGTTTTTAATCGTCCGAACGCGTCCGAGGTCAAGCTCGATTTTCTGCGTCTGGTTTAGTAGATCTTCCGGCTCTAACCGGGTTTGAACGAGAATCGCTCCGTTGTGGTATTTCGGCTGACCGGCGGGACCGCCAACGGGATCCGTCAGAATCAACGACGAGTACTTCACAACCGACGTCTCCGGCAGCGCGTTGATTCGGCGAATACATTCTTTATACGTCTTTTGACCGTTACCCAAATTCGCGCCAAACGCAATCGCCGCCATAGCGGGAGCGTTCGGGTCAGTTCTCGGCGGTAAAACGGGCTGGTTCATGTGGAGGCAATAGGCAGTAGGCAGTAGGCAATAGTAGGAACCGCGTAGCGGTTCAATATTTCTAGCCGTGGGTTTTAACCCACGGGACGAAGCGCAAAACAACTCCTCTAGAACCGCGTAGCGGTTCAATGTTTCTAGCCGTGGGGTTTAACCCACGGTAGGCTTACCAAATACTCTCTTTAGTATACCGACCGTGCGGGTTTTGTCAATCGGGTTTTGTGGGCGCTGTCGAATTTTTATAGCCCCAGACTTATCTGTCCCTATCCCCACGTCTTTAGACGTGGGAAATAATAACTAATCAAAAATCGTAGCCCCCAGATTTATCTGGGGGACTTGATAAACGATCCTCTCCCAAACGCTTCCCCTCCTATTCACTCGCTGCCCCATCTTCCAAGGGAAGATGGGGCAGCGAGTGAATAGGAATTCATGCGTAATAATTTTTTTGTTTAATTGTTGCCCCACACCTAAAGGTATGGGCTACGAATAAATTATCTATACATATTCGCTTCTAACTCCCAACTCAAATTTTATCGCGCCTGTTTTTGTCAAAAGTTTTGATAATAATTAACTAATCCCTCTTTGAAAAAATCAAAAAAAGTGTATAATGCTATATCGATTTTCGAATCTCTAAAGTGAATATTGTTTCATGATTAGAGGTTTATTCGTAAATTTAAACCGCATAAAATAATGACGACTAAACAAGAAACCGTTAGAGTTGGATTGGTTGGATTCGGAACCATCGGAACTGGAGTTGCGAAACTTCTGCTCAACGAGAAGAAGCTCATGGCTCAGCGCAGCGGCGTTGACTTGGTTTTGGCGCGCATCGCCGACCTCGACACGACGCGCGACCGCGGCGTTCCCAAGGCGATGAAAATCCTCACCAATTCCGCAGATGATATTATCAACGACCCGGAAATCTCCATCGTTGTCGAACTGGTTGGCGGCACGACGTACGCGAAAACTCTGGTTGAAAAAGCCCTCAACGCCCATAAAAACGTTGTTACGGCAAACAAGGCTCTTTTGGCGACCTACGGCAAAGAACTGTTCGACTTGGCGCGCGCCAACGGCTGCACCATCGCGTTTGAGGCGGCGGTTGCCGGCGGCATTCCCATCATTGCCGGCATCGGGCAGTCGCTTCAGGCGAACAACATCCAGTCCATTCGAGCCATTCTCAACGGGACGAGCAACTTCATTCTGTCCACCATGGAAGAAACCGGCGCGGACTACGACGCTACTGTCAAAGAAGCCCAGCGTCTGGGCTACGCCGAAGCCAATCCCGCATTGGACGTCAACGGGTCAGACGCCGCGCAAAAGCTGGCGATTCTGGCGCACCTGTCGTTCGGCGCGGTTGTCAATTGGAAGGACATCCCCCGCGTGGGAATTGACGTCGTTCAGAGCGTTGACATGTACTTCGCCAAGCAGCTGGGATATAAAATCCGGCTTTTGGGCGTTGCGAACAACACCAAATCCGGGCTGGAACTGAGCGTGTCTCCGACGCTGGTCAAACAGGGTACCAACCTGTCCAACGTTTCCGGAGCGTTTAACGCGGTCAGAGTCGTCGGCGACGCGGTTGGCAACGTCTTCTTCTACGGAAAAGGCGCGGGAGAACTCCCCACCGCCAGCGCGGTCGTGGCTGACATTCTCGATACCGCCATCGGGCGAACGGCTATCACGTTCAAGACGCTCAACCTGTGGGGAGACGAACGTCCCGCCGCCCCGCTGAGAAATCCGGACGACGTCGAAGGACGCTATTATCTCCGCATGGACGTAGCAGACGCGACTGGCGTCATGGCGCAGATTGCCGACATTTTGGCGAAGTCGTCGATTTCCATCGCGTCGCTGCTTCAGTACGGAAACGGCAACGGAAAATCCAACGGCACCGTTCCGATGATTATCATGACCCACGGAACCAACGAAGGCGCGGTCAATCAGGCGATTGAGAAGATCAAAGCCCTCAAGTGCGTCAAAGGCGCCCCGGTCAAACTGCGTATTCTGGACTAGGGTTAATCAGTGATTAGTATTAGCAATTGGCGCAAGCGGAACTCTAACTATTCCGCTTGCGTAGAGTATGATAATAAATGGATGGGGATTGTGGCGTTGTCGCTACATTCCCCGCTCATTTGCGTATTCTGTGTATTTTGAGTTATTGTGATCTGTTTTTAACTATTCTGCTCCCCCAATTGGAATTCCGCCGCCTTAAAACTTTCAAACTTTTTTTTGTTACCCCCTTGCATTTCTTATAAAGATGTTTTATAATATTTGCTGGTTAATTAGCAAAATTCTATAGAAAGGATTTGTACATCATGCCAGAATTACCGGAATATCAACCTCCAGAATTCCTTAAAGTTTCAGACATTGTAGCTAGCGACAGTTTGGACTGGGACTACTTTTACCGTCAGGGAACCCCGTCCTGGGACACCGGCAAACCGGAACCCTGTTTTTTTGAGATGCTCAAAAAACATAACATCCGATCCGGTTCCGTTTTGGAAATAGGCTGCGGTTCCGGGGCGGACGCCTGTTTGATGTCCGCTTTGAAATTTGACGTAACCGCCATTGACGTTGCTTCCATGGCAGTCGATCGCGCGCATCTTCTGGCGGATAAATACCATCAGGAATTACGCATCGTTCATGGAGACGTGTTCCCGTTTTCAGAACGCTGTGGCACGTTTGACCTCGTTTACGACATCGGGTTCTATCACTACATTCGAGATCATCAGCTCAGAAAGTTCCTGGATTTGCTCTGGAGAACGACGCACAGCGGTTCTTACTACTACACGCTTTGCGCGTCGGCGGAAAATGCGTTGCCGGAATTTGAACTGGAGAAAACGGCTCATGACCCGATGCCCAAAATGGCTCCACCGCCGGTCTACGAAGACGAAATCCGCATGGAACTGGGTCGTCTGTTTGAAACGATCGACATTCAGCCGGCATTCATGCAGTCGCGAGAAAATATCGACTACCCCGCCTGGTCGTGCTTGTTCAGACGTCCGTAGTTGGGGGATTTGCGAGAAATGAAAGGGGATGAAGTGAGAAACGAGAAGCAAGAGGCAAGTTGCGAGAATACGCAAGCGCCTCAAAAAGCTACTGCCTACTGCCTACTGCCTACTGCCTCGCCGCTCACTCCTCACTCCTCACTCCTCAC